>JAUNOA010000005.1 GCA_030531245.1 Lachnospiraceae bacterium | reverse complement strand
TGATTATATGTCCTGGAAGAAGCCTGAATCCAAATAATCCGGTATTTCAGCGGATGAGTCCGATTGACTCATCCGCCGTTTTATGATAAAGTAATGAAGTTGCGATAAAACACGTTTGAATATGTTTCGGTGTTGCCGGTGCTCGCCGGTTCCTTAAATTAAGTTCAGACGGAAGATTAAAAACGGAGGAAAAGAAAAATGAGCGTTTTATCAATGAAACAGTTACTCGAGGCGGGTGTTCATTTCGGACATCAGACAAGAAGATGGAATCCCAAGATGGCTCCATACATTTACACAGAGCGTAACGGCATCCACATTATCGATCTTCAGAAATCAGTCGGTAAGGTTGACGAAGCTTATAACGCAGTTGCAGATGTAGCCAAAGACGGCGGAACTATTCTTTTTGTAGGAACAAAGAAGCAGGCACAGGATGCTGTCAAAGAAGAAGCAGAGCGCTGCGGTCAGTACTATGTTAATGAGAGATGGCTCGGCGGTATGCTGACAAATTTCAAGACTATCCAGAGCCGTATCAAGAGACTTAACAAGATCGAGGAGATGAGCCAGGACGGTACATTCGATGTTCTTCCAAAGAAGGAAGTTATCGAGATAAAGAAAGAATGGGAAAAGCTTGAAAAGAACCTCGGCGGTATCAAGACTATGAAGAGACTTCCTGATGCTATCTTTGTTGTTGATCCCAAGAAGGAGAGAATCTGCGTACAGGAAGCACACACACTCGGAATTCCGCTTTTCGGTATTGCTGATACAAACTGTGATCCGGAAGAACTCGATGTTGTTATTCCGGGAAATGATGATGCAATCCGTGCCGTTAAGCTTATTGTAGCAAAGATGGCAGATGCAGTTATTGAAGCTAACCAGGGTGAAGCTGCGCCTGTAGAGGCAGAAGCTGAAACAGCAGCAACAGAAGAATAATCATATAATAGGAGGATATAATTATGGCAGAAGTTACAGCTGCTTTAGTAAAAGAATTAAGAGAATTGACAGGTGCCGGCATGATGGATTGCAAGAAAGCTCTTGCAGCAGTAGGCGCTGATATGGATAAGGCTGTTGATTTCCTTCGTGAAAAAGGACTTGCAGGCGCACAGAAGAAAGCCGGCAGAATTGCAGCTGAAGGTGTTGTTGATACCAAGATTTCCGATGACGGTAAGGATGCTGTAATCGTTGAAGTAAATGCAGAGACAGATTTCGTTGCAAAGAACGAAAAGTTCCGTGATTATGTTAAGGAAGTTGCTCTTCAGGCTCTTACAACCGTATCTGACGGAATCGATGCATTTCTTAACGAGCCTTGGGCAAATGACACTTCTCTTACAGTTGCTCAGAAGCTTTCATCAATGATTGCTATCATCGGAGAGAATATGCATATCCGCAGATTCGAGAAGGTTAAAGCTTGTGACGGTTTCGTAGAGTCTTATATTCATGCAGGCGGAAAAATCGGAGTTCTCCTTCAGGTTGCTTCAAATGTAGATAATCCTGATCTCCATGAGATGGCAAGAAACATCTGTATGCAGGTCGCTGCACTTAAGCCGCTCTATACATCACGTGATGAAGTTGATGCTGATTACATTGCAAAGGAAAAAGAAATCCTTCTTGCTCAGATCAAGAATGATCCGAAGGAGGCAGCAAAATCGGAGAAGGTTATCGAAGGTATCGTACAGGGACGTATCAATAAAGAGCTGAAAGACATCGTTCTTCTTGATCAGGTTTATGTTAAGGCAGAAGACGGAAAGCAGACTGTTAAACAGTATGTTGATCAGGTTGCCAAGGCAAACAATGCAAATATAATCATTCAGAAGTTCGTTCGTTTCGAGACAGGTGAGGGTCTTGAGAAGAAGAGCGAGAACTTTGCAGAAGAAGTTGCAAAGCAGATGCAGGGTTAATTTATATAATAAAGCCTTCCGCAAAACAACTCGGTTTTCTGATGAGTCTGGTAGAAAGACGGGTAGTGCTTTTTTAGAGTTGGAAGCATGAAAGAGAGTCGGGCAGCGACTCTCTTTTTGCATATCAGAACAAGGGGGATTCCCGGGGTACATGTTAATAAATTAACTATATATAAATGAATCAATATGTGTATTTCAGTGCTTTTTACTATGCTATAATATCCTTATCAGATTAATAGTCTGAAAGAGAGGTGTTTTTGTTATGAAGAAATTAACGAGTGCTATTAAGAGATTTACAGCATTTCTGCTCGCCGGTACGTTGATGATTATGTCAGTCCCGGTGACTGCATTTGCTGCAGAAGAACCGGTCATAATCCCGGAACAGCAAATTGACGAAACCTGCATTACCGATGGTATGTTTTATTTTAATGCAGCTGAAGCGGAAATAGGAGAAGATGATCCAGGGATATACAGGTTGTATATAAAACGTAACGGGACAGATCTGCCAAAAGCGGACATCAGAGTAACTATGCTGGATATGACCGCATCCTATGGAAAAGATTACATAGTCAGTGCTGAAGATGCAAATATATTTACCGGAGGAGTGAATAATCAAAATGAAAGTATCTCCATAAAAGACTATATGCTTGAGCATGAAGATTCTTTATCTGAATACAACTATTCCGATGCAATCATTGACGGAACGATAACATCTGATAATCAGATGTCTGATGAGGAGATTGAAAATCTCGCTCTTAGTGATGAGGAAACCGCACAAATGCAGCAGTCTTTGGAAACAGCTGCGGATTTTCTTCTGAACGGATCCTCCGGCAATGACAATCAAGCTATAACAGAAACGGAGGATGAAGACCATACAGATGCTATTACAATTGCCTCTCCTTCCTCGTCTGCTGATGAAGAGCCTGCAGATGCTGTTACAATTGCCTCTCCTTCATCATCTGATTATGAAGAGTCTGCAGATGCTGTCACAATTGCATCTCCTTCCTTATCTGATTATGAAGAGTCTGCAGATGCTATCGGAGATTATATGGATACCACAGCAACTCCATCAGAGTTTTCTTCACTTGCCCGGGCCAAGGAGTATGCCACCGGATTAAAAGATGATAGACAGGTGATGGCTCTCGGAGATGAAATATCACCGATGTCTATAACAGACGATCTGTCATCACAGTCCTCAGGTTACATGAGTAACAGTATTTCTTCAATAACAGATGCTCTTTCTTCCGCTTATGTAATTCTTGAATTTGATGAAGGTGATACAGAAAAGTATATAGATATACGCACTATCGATAATTCAGACGGAGAAGGAGACAAACAATCCGGTTTTAATCTGTCAGGCGAAAACGATGAACAGATTTCAGGTATTTACAGCAATTTCACACTGAAAATTCTCGATGATGAGGAATATGAACCGGCAGTTGTGGAATTCTCTGATGACAGCTATTACCCCGAGAACGGATTCATCACAGTTACAATTGAAAGGTCTGTGAACACCAACAGTATTGCAAGTGTCATGCTTGATACCGAGGATATTTCTGCCATGAATACCAGAGATTATTCCAAGGTGCACGCACAGGTGATTTTCGGGTATGGCATCACAAAACGTATTGTAAAAATACCCGTAGTAAGCACATATCTAAATAAAGACGTTTCGTTCAAACTTAAACTTCAGGAAGCTGTTGATTGTGTAATAGGTGAACGAAACGAGGCAGCAGGCATCATCCGTACAACAGATTTAAGTTTTGATGCTGAAGCTGCGGCAAAAGCATCCTCTTCCGAAACCGGACAGACCGAGGATGATACTTCAAACGGAAGAATCATCGGTCTTCGGGACATTATTACTGCTGATGTAAGTGAAAAAGGAGTATACTCTTCCGGCGCTGACTGTCCCAAATGCTACTCCCGGGCTGACGGAACCTCCTGGGTTCTGCATGCAGAAAACGATTTGAAAGACGTATCGGCCGGAGCCTTTTTTGCTTTTTCTGAACCTCATTACGATTACAGCGGTCTGATGGTAGACTGGAAAAGAGAGCAGGGCTGGCCTGGCTACGGAAAGACAAAGTTTCAATTCTACGAACATGAAACCGGAGCCGGATGGGTGTCCTTGTGGGAAGGCGATGACAGAGATTGGGAGAGGCAATCCAACTGTTATTTTTTCAGACATGGAGTAAAGGAATGCTTTGAATATGGTTTTTATATATTAAGAAATGGCGGATTTTTCGGCAGGAGTCCTACTCTTACTATCTATGACGTAAAGCCTGTTTATCGTCCTTTTATGATAGGTCTTTCGGGCTCAAACTCAGTAGAATTCATTGCGCCCGACGGAAAAATCAAAAAAAACACTGAGATTTCCGGTATGGAGTCGGAAAACAGGACAATTTTGTTAAATTCCAATGACAATGTACTTATTACCAACACAAATAACAACAGCATTACCGTAGCACTGGACAATGCAAAATATACTTATATTTCCGGACTTGTACTTGAATCCTGGGACGGTACAAAATCTGTTGTTATTATGGACGGTCTTGATGAAAGCACAACAAGTGTTTCACTGCCGATTACCAATAAGCTGATCAGTAACAATAAAGATCTTATAGAATTCTGTCAGATAGACGGCGGTGACCGTGGTGATTACGGACGTTTTCGCGTTCGTGCTCTGCTTAAAACCAAGTCAGCACAGCTGTCCGTAAAAAATGATGACAGAGCTTCGGTAACTGTTGAAGGCGGAAATGGAACTATCAGGCAGGGAACATCCAAAGCCGGTTCTACAAATTACGATTTCCATCTCGGTGATACAGTCATTTATCATGTGGATATGAAGGATTCCGGTTTCACATGGAATCAGATAAATGTAACAAATGTTGTTCCTAAAGGAGAAACTGTCGGAAGATTGCGTGAACATGAAAAAGATGCCCAGGGAAAAGATATAGCTCTCGATACGACAAGGGCTGTTCTTACGGCAGCACAGACACAGGCAGAGACACAGTATTCAAAAAAACAGAATTCCATGACAGTCTGTGTACGTAAAGAGGATGCTGATAAATTTGAGAAAACCGGCATTTTTTCAATCACTCCGGAAACAGACGGACAATACTTCCGATATGTCATTGATAAAGATGTCTCTTATTCTGAGGCACAAACAGGCACTTCGCATGTTGCCGGAACACGTTACATCCTGTCCGCATCAACAATAGATAAGAATCTGACACCTGTATGGGAAGGAAAGTATCTGGATGGAGCAAAGTTCATGCAGAATGAATACTATTTCGAAGGAACCGAAGATCCTGATACAAACACAGTTTATCTTTCTGCAGAAAAGCCTGACAATTTATATTCACTAGGAGGTCAGGTCTATTACAGTGATTCTTCTCTTGACGGTTCCGTATCATCCGACAAGTGGCATAAAGCGCCCGGTGTCTATATTACAACCGACCGTACACATTACGGTATCAGTGACAGTGAAGGAAAGTTCGAGACTATGCTCTTTCCGGGAAAAGAAGGATACTGTATCAAATACCGTTTCTATGCAGACGGAGACGAAATCTGGAAAAACGTAAAACTGAACAAGTCATCAGGAAAAGCGAAGGAAGACCCGGCTACCGGAAAGACGGTTACCTATTATTATAATGATATGGGTTCATTCCTTGTTAACCCTATTTCAACAGACAGGGTTCATTTTAATACTGTAGTGGCAAAACAAAGGATTTCCGGTGTATCAAGGACCATTTCCATCAACGATGACATTACTGATCTTACGGCTACTTTACAGCTTGTGGATCCACTTACCGGCAAGTCCTATGAGTACTCTTATACAGATGCAGACGGAAATACACATAGTGCGTCTGAAAACGTGACGGATGTTATTTTTGTTGTTGTTGATCCTGATACAAAAAAACAGAAAGCCACCTATAAGGCTAAAAAATCAGATACGAATCCGGCTGAATGGACTTATGAAGATACATTTCAGACAGGTTACTATTCACAGTATAAGAGCGGAGACCGGCTTTATGTGAAAATGATTACCGACAGAATTACCGGTGAAGATACGGGCAAGAAAGTCTGTGAATATGCAATGATCAATACCGGTATCGTATTCAGCGAACCAAATCCGAAGGTTCCAAATCTCATAAACATTAATTTTCCGGTAAAAGAATTCTATCAACTTCCGATTATCGGAGATCTGACATGCTTTGTTAATGCATTGGGAATGTCTTTCGGTATTTCTCCGTCGGGAGAACCTGGCGGTATCCGAATATTCTTCGGTAAGCAGATAAAATCAAGAAACAATCACTTTGACGGAAACGGAAAAATTGCTTCAGACACCGGATTTGACTACAGTGTGACAGATGTAGCCAATATTACAAATGTTTTCAAGGATATGTCTGATATGGTGTCAACCTTTGGTTCTAAAAATATTCTTAATGCCATGTCATTGGGTATTCCGGCATGGAGTATTGAACCGATGGCCGGTATTTATTTCGAATTCGGAATAACCAAGAATAACGACGATCAGATTCAGAATCAATGGATGTTCAAAGGCGGCGGCGGATATATCGGAGTCATGGGAACATTCAGGTATACCTACTATATGCTTATATATGGTGTACCGGTTTATGTCGGAGGAGATGTCAGCCTTACTCTGCTCGGAGAATTCGGTGCCGCAGTCGATGAAGGAAAACAGATTCCTTTTTCAGGCGGTGATCCGGATCAGAGTTTCTTCGATGACCTTATTAAAAATACACATTTTGAGTTCATTTTCCAGTCTGTATTAACTGCTAATGCCTATGCCGGAGTTGGTATATGCGGAACATTAGGTATCCGCGGAGGATTTAATCTGACTCTTTTGTTTATATATAATCCAACGATAAAGAGGTCATATTCAGATATGCGCGAAGTCGGATTTGCAGTAATCGGAGGAATCAGATTCTGGGCGGATGTTATTCTTCTGTCTATTCCTATTCCGATTCATACCTGGGATGACTGGTACAAAATGGGTTATTTTGAAGATCTGGACAAAAAGAAAAAGAAGACAGAATCAGATTCTGATGTTCTCGGTTCCATATCCGATGCTGTTATTGTCAGAAAGCCGAGAAATGAATCATCATCTGTTTTTGAAGGAGATCAGCCTGCCGAAAAGATCGTATCCGGAATTTCGGAGTATTCACAGGACAGACAGCAGTTATACTCATATTCAGAAGAGCAGACAATTGTCAGAAACGGGTTTGACAATCCTTCACAAAAGCTTATGAACTTCACCTCCGAAGGAAAAGAGAAGATCCTTATGGTATATCTGGATGACAACATGGATCTTAACGATGATGAACGAACTGAGCTTAAGTACACTGTATATGATATTGAGGACAATACATGGACAAAGCCGCTGACAGTTCAGGGTGACTGCACGGCAGATTTCTCACCGTCGCTGTGTGATGCCGGCAACAGGATTCTGATAACATGGGTATCCAGAGAACAGAAACTGGTAGGCAACCCAGAATATAAAAACTATCTTGAGAGTCTGGAAATATATGCCGCTGATTTTGATAAGGATTCTCTTCAGATATCAGATACAGTGCAGCTGACCGATGATCAGAACTATGATACTACTCCTTTTGCGCTTTACAGCAATGAAGGAGGCAAGGAACAGATTTTAGTTATGTATTACAAGTCTGAGGTCCCGGAAATTGAAAATGCACAGACTCTGATTACTTCTGCTTCTCCGGAGCTGAACAACTCAGAGCTTATGTATATGCTTTATGAAGACGGCGAATGGGTACGTGACAGATATTATTCAGGTGAACTGGCAGAAGGAACAGATCCTGCACCGCTGATTCGTGAATTAAACGGACAGAGATTTGTAAAATCTCCTATAGTTTCAGAGGGCATCAACAATCCCGCAATAGGTGATGCAGTGCTGTCAGATGCCGATATTATAGTTTATGACGCAGATGAACTGGAAGCCAGAAGAAAAGAAATATACGATGCAGGAGACATCGACAGTGAAAAAGCCATACAATTAAAAGAGGAAATCCTGAATACCAAAAAGAATATGGGAGTACTGGCTTACTCGGTAGATACAGATCAGGTACTTTCTACCGAAAAAGACCGCGAGATATTTGTTCAGACATATGATTTTGATAATCATGAATATTCAGAACCGATCCGTATAACAGATAATACTGTCAATGACAGCCTCCCGCAGATTGTAAAGTGCGATAGCACTGCTTATCTTGTATGGTTATCTGACGGAAAAGTCCTTAAGTACGTCAATCTTTCCGGTCTTCTTCTGAATAGCTCTGATGGAAAATATAACGGATTTCAGTCGACAGCCGGTACTAACATGACTTCAAAAGGAATAAAAGGAGTTACCGTCAATAATTACAGGATATTCTCAGGAAATCCGATGACTTCAGAGACATCTGATGAATGCACAGACTGCAAGTGTGATATGTATGTTGCATGGCAGGAATCCTCGGATTCAAAAGAGGAAGACGGAGATTTCAGTCAGGACATCTATGTTTCCGGTCTGGTATTTGACGATTACAATGCAGAAGAAAGCGATATGTCCGGGACTTCATGGTCAGACGGTGTTCGTATGAGCCGCAGCAATAAAATGAATGAGCTGCCTGAATTTGCTTGTGCCGATAACAAAATAATGATGGTAGGCAACCGTTTCAAATTCAATTCAAACGAGAACGGTGAAGCTTATCAGGCTTCGGAACAGGAACTGGTTTCCACATTATTTGAGCCAATGCCGCAGCTTGAACTGGATTCTGTAACAGTAGAGACTTATCCCGAAAAACCAGGAGACAGATTCCGCCTTAAGGTTGGTGTAAGAAATACCGGACTGAAAGCTACAGAGTCGTTTGATTATGGCCTATGCATGGTAAACGGAAATGAAGCATCTCCTGATTCCGGCATGCTTACCGACAGATATGAGAAACGCCTTCCGGCCGGAAGTACGACATTCTTTACAGTAGAAGCTGAACTTGATGAGGAAAAAGATTCACTTATGTTCATTAACCGTTCTGGCAATGAGGCATTCATTTCATATGATTTGTATTGCGTTTTCGAAAATTCAGATATCGGGCTTTCTGATATTGAATCAAGGCAGGACGGCAATGATTTCATAATCAGCGGAACAATTACAAACTATTCCTTCCGTTCTCTGGGAGAAACGGATCATATATTGATTTATGATGCCAACGGCGGTAAGAATGTTGATATCTCAGCTCCGCTTCCGGATATAGCTATCAATAAGAGCGGCCGTTTCGAAGTAAAAGTACCTGCAGACGCCGGACTGTGCGAGTCTGGTTATCAGGACATGACTGCTGTCCTTGTCGATAAAAACGGTGACAGGCTTTCAGATTACTGCAGTATACGTGCATATCTGGATACAGTTCTTAATATACGTGTAAATAATGCTGTGGATGGTGAGACCATTTCCATAAGATGCGGTGAGTCCCAGAAACTTAATGTATCATACAGTCCTGACAGCTATTACAGGAACGGTACTGCAGTATGTATGATAGAAGATACAGACATTGCCGTTGTGGAAAACGGTATACTTCGCGGCTTAAAGAAAGGAACAACAAAGCTTCATGTCTCTATTGATCCCTATGGCTCGGAAAGCGTCTTTAACATAGAGGTTAAAGACGCTGCCGCCGGAGGTGGCACTTCAGGACATAGCAGTTCATTCAGACCGGGAAACGGCCCGAAGAGCGCAAAACATATGACAGGAAAATGGAAGCAGAATGAAGACGGGGACTGGAGGTTCATCTGCTATGACGGTTCTTCATTCAAAGGCTGGGGATATATTCCGGCCTCAAACGGATATAATTACTACCACATGAATGCCGACGGTATCCTGGACAGCGGATGGTTCTTTGACCAGAGTGAAAAGAAATGGTATTATCTTAATGAAAATCCCGGAAGTAGCTTCGGAGTAATGATTAAGGGATGGCATCTGGACAGACAGGATGGAAAGTGGTATTATCTGGATCCTGAAGATGGCAGTATGCGGACAGGATGGATAGAAGACAAGGGAAAATGGTATTATTTATTCACCGGTTCCGGTAATCATACTTGGATACAGGATGAGAAAGGCATATGGATCTACAAAGGATCCGGACGTTCGTTAGGTTCCATGTACGTTTCGGAGAAAACACCGGACGGATATGAAGTGGATGCAAACGGTGCCTGGATAAAGCATTAAATCCGGGCATAAAACAAGCCGAAATTCTAAAGCTGAATATTCCAAATCTTCCTGATGGTTATTATTTCATCGCGAACTGAAACAGGGCCGGTTTTGCTGTTTTTTTCTTAAAACTCATTATTTGTATTTTTATATTACTGCACCTCAAATTCATGTTATAATACATGAGTTGAGGTGCTTTTTATGATTAAGACTTTAAGTAAATATATCGGGAAGTATAAGAAGACTTCCATTATCACAATTCTGCTTACGGCTGCGGAAGTAGTCCTGGATATCTTTTTGCCTGTATGTATGGCCAAGATTATTGATGAAGGTATTCAAAAGGGTGATTTAGGTGCGATATACCGCTATGGCATCATAATGGCTGTATTAAGCATCCTTGCTTTTATTACAGGCGTCGCGTCCGGAAGACTTGCCTCCAGGGCTTCGACCGGATTTGTGGCAAATCTCAGAGCCGCAATGTTCAGAAAAGTTCAAACCTTTTCTTTCAAGAATATTGATAATTTCTCGACGGCCGGATTGATTACGCGTCTGACAACCGACGCATCCAACATGCAGATGGCATATCAGATGCTTATAAGAATGTGTGTACGTTCTCCTCTGAATATGTTATTTGCCTTAGTAATGTGTATGATAATCAGCCCGAAGCTGTCATTGATTTTTGTGGTTGCGATAGTATTTCTCGGACTGGCTTTATTCCTGATAATACTGAATGCAATGAAATCATTCAAGAAAGTGTTCGGAGAGTATGACGAACTTAATGCTTCAATTCAGGAAAATATCCGGGGTATCAGGGTTGTTAAATCCTTTGTCCGTGAAGATTATGAAATAAATAAATTTCAAAAGGCAATTGACAGATTATACACATTGTTCTGTAAAGCCGAAACTATAGTATGTATAAATAACCCTATAATGCTGATGACAGTATATGGCTGTATACTGGCCTTGTCGTGGTTCGGTGCACACGAGGTTGTCGGAGGTGCAATAACGACCGGTCAGCTCACAAGTCTGCTGACATATGTCATGAATATTCTTATAAGTCTCATGATGCTTTCCATGGCTTTTGTCATGCTTACTTTATCATCGGCAAGTGCTGAACGTATCTGTCAGGTGTTTAATGAGGAACCGGATATCAAGGATCCTGAAAATCCTCTGTATAATCTTGAGAGCGGATCTGTTGATTTTGAAAATGTGTATTTTGCATATAAACCCGGTTCTTCGGAATATGTTTTAAATGACATCAGTCTGCATATCAATTCCGGTGAAACCATCGGCATAATCGGTACCACAGGATCTTCAAAATCATCACTTGTAAACCTTATTCCGAGATTATATGATGCCACAAAGGGATGTGTCAAAGTCGGAGGGACAGATGTAAGGCAGTATGATGTGAAAACACTGCGTGACGCCGTGAGTATGGTTCTTCAGAATAATGTACTGTTTACAGGTACTATACTTGATAACCTGAGATGGGGAAATCCAGATGCAAGTCTTGAAGAGTGTATAAAAGCGTGCAGACTTGCCTGTATCGATGATTTTATCGAAACCTTGCCGGAGAAGTATGAGACCAGAATAGAAAGAGGCGGCAATAATGTTTCGGGAGGACAGAAACAGAGATTATGTATTGCGAGAGCATTGCTTAAGAAACCTAAAATACTGATTCTTGATGATTCGACAAGTGCTGTCGATACAGCGACAGAAGCTCGTATTCAGAAAGCCTTTGCCGAAAATATACCGGACACAACAAAAATCATTATTGCGCAGAGGATTTCTTCCGTGAAAAATGCAGACCGTATTATAGTCATGGATGATGGTAAGATTAACGGATTCGGAACTCATGACGAGCTTCTGGAATCAAATGAAATATATAAAGCAGTAGTTGAAGGCCAGCAGAACGGTGTCCGCGACTTCGACAGAATGGGGGTGTAATATGGCAGGACCGGGTAAAGGCGGGCGCCGTGGAGCTTCTCCGAAAGAAATAATAAAGAGTCTTACATCAGGAAGTATGTTAAGGGTTATTAAGCTTGTATTGGAACATTACTGGATTCATCTGATAATCGTTCTTGCAGGTATAATAGTTGCTGCGATTGCTTCCGTAAAAGGCACTCTGTTTACTCAGACTCTGATTGATACTTATATTATACCGCTTATCGGACAGCAAAGCCCTGATTATCAGCCTCTGTTTCATGCCATAATCAAGGTTGCACTGTTGTATGCAGTCGGCGCGGTTGCTGCCTTTTCGTATAATCTGATAATGGTAAAAGTAGGGCAGGGATCTCTGCGTATCATCAGACAGCAGCTTTTCAGTAAAATGGAAAAATTGCCCATAAGATACTTTGATACACATCCTTTCGGTGATGTCATGTCGATATATACCAATGATACGGATACTCTCAGAGAGTTTATCGGCAGATCATTTCCGGAAATAGTCAATCTCCTGGCAACACTGATCAGCACTTTGATCAGTATGTTCATTCTGTCTGTACCGCTGTCTATAGTGTCGCTGATTCTTGTTTCATTTGTTGTTATGATAACAGTTAAGGTTTCGACTTTGTCCGGACGATATTTCGGAGCACAGCAAAGACAGCTCGGAGCCGTAAACGGATATATAGAAGAAATGATGAGCGGCCAGAAAGTAATAAAAGTATTTACGCATGAAGATCAGACGATTACAGAGATGGAGGAGCATAACGAAGAACTGCGAAAAGTATCGAACAATGCTCACGGAATTGCCAATATACTTATGCCTGCAACGGCTCAGCTCGGAAACCTGAATTACGTGATCGTGGCCGTCATAGGTGCCATATTTGCTCTGAACGGCAACTTCGGAATGACGATAGGCACTCTGGTATCATTTATGACACTTAACAAGAGCTTCAACAGGCCGTTTGCACAGATGTCGATGCAGCTAAACTCAATAGTCATGGCTGCCGCCGGTGCGGAGCGAGTATATGAGCTTATGGATGAAACGCCGGAGGTCGATAATGGTATTGTTCTGTTAAAGGCAGTTAAAGAAGATGAGGACGGTAAGCTTCATGTGTCTGACACATTTACCGGGGAGTGGGGCTGGATTCTTCCTGACAGGATAGTAAAACTGGAAGGAGACATAGTATTTGACAATGTTGACTTCGGATACAGACCGGACCATCAGATACTGTATGATATAAATATGTATGCCCATAAAGGCCAGAAGATTGCTTTTGTAGGTTCAACGGGTGCCGGCAAGACTACAATCACAAATCTGCTTAACAGATTCTATGACATTCAGGACGGGAAGATACGTTATGACGGCATCAATATAAATAATATTAAAAAAGCTTCTTTACGGAATTCTCTCGGAATAGTACTTCAGGATACACATCTGTTTACCGGTACTATAATTGATAATATCCGTTACGGATGGCTCGGTGCGTCGGATGAAGACTGTATAGCTGCTGCAAAACTTGCAAATGCTCACAGCTTTATAACAAGAATGCCCGATGGATATAATACGGTAATTACAGGAGACGGTACAAATCTTTCGCAGGGTCAGAGACAGCTGATTGCCATCGCCAGGGCAGCTGTTTCAAATCCGCCGGTACTGATTCTGGATGAGGCTACTTCTTCTATTGACACAAGAACGGAGCAACTTGTTCAGAAAGGCATGGACAGTCTTATGAAAGGCAGAACCACATTTGTTATTGCGCACAGACTTTCTACAGTTCAGAACGCTGACTGTATCATGGTACTGGAAAAAGGACACATCATCGAAAGAGGTTCTCATGAAGAACTTCTGGAACAAAAAGGAAGATACTACCAGCTTTATACGGGAAATGCCGTTTCATAGTTTTTTGAACGCGGAGGACCATAATGAAAACAGCTTTAAATGCCCATAAAAAGATATTTGTCATTGTTTGTTCGATACTAATACTTTTAGCATGTATCGCAATATTGACTTATAGTAATGCATTAGACACCATGTCTTTAATTCATTCAGGTATGAGCAGTACATTGTCAACATTTGAGAACAAGTATCAGCGTGAAATAAGTATCCAGGAAATGTATTCAGTTATATCTGAAGATATTAGGAAAGGAAACGAATGCATTATTGACATTCTATTTAACGAAGAAGCAGATATTCAGGATTCATTGGATTTTCTTGAAAATGATGTCAATAGTTTTTATTTAATTGATTCAGCCGGAAAAGTTTTCTCATCAAAGAATGCACGATCACTTGACCTTTCTCAGCAACAACTGAATCAGCTGTTTAATAACCGGGAGCTTGTTGTAAATAGTTCCGGAAACGAGTTGAATTATTATTGCAAAGAAATTCCACAGGGGAGTTTGATTATTTGTTATGAAAAAAACATAAAACTCGGAAACAACAGTAGATTAACCGGAATTTCCGAAAGATTTCCGTATTTTATAGCATCCTCAGACGGAATTATAATTGATGCATATGATACTAATCTTATCGGTGATTATATTTCCCGGGATTTTAAACCATCATCCATAGGCAGTGATAAAAATTGTAAAAGCAAGAATTCTGATTTCAAATACGGATTTACAGAATTCAACACAGGAACAGTTTATTGCATGACATCTGAGTTGGATGGTTATGTATTGGGGCTGTATTTCAGTTATGAAGAAATTATAAAGGCAATAATTAATGAAATAGTAACACCTTCTGTAATGCTGATTGGCAGTTTTATTGTTATACTCATATTTTTCTTCGCACTTTGGAATAATTTTGAAGAAAAAAATGCAAAATGGATACGGATATTCAATACAAAAAAATATATTGAGGGAACAATTATACGATATGTTCTGAGTTTTGTTGTTCTGGTGCTGATTATCACATTGCTCTTTAATACTCATGTCCTGAAGTTTTCTACTTATTCTGTTCAAAATGTTCTTTCTACTCAAAATCTCGATATGCTTACAGAAAATATTCAGGCATGCGAAGAGGATAAGATTATACTTGAAGGGTTGGTAGAAGATTATCTGTTGGGAATTGCGGACAAACTGTCGGATCTCCTTTGTATTCATCCCGGGTTAAATTCACATGAACAGCTGAATAAAATTGCCGGAGAATGTTTATTAAAGGAAATATCCGTATATGACAAAAACGGTGTTCTTGAAGCCTCCTCCGATGACTATTATGGATATGAACTGACACAAAATCAAGAAGATCCGATGTATTCAGTTCGTATTGTACTTAACGAAGATAAAGATTCCTGTTTTGTGAATTACGATGAAAATGCAGGTAGTTATCTTATTTCAGTCAAACGTAAAGATGCTCCCGGAGCCATCTGTCTCAAATTTGAAAATGAATATCTGTCCCGTATACTTAAGTATTATTCCAAAGATTCTGCTATCCGGGATACAGACTTTGGAAATGCCACTATGTTCTATATCAAATTTGAAGACGATATTACAACATATATTATCCGCCCGTACAGTACAGATGTTTTAAAAACCGAGAGTAAGATACCGGAAGAAATTGAGGAGAATAATTATTCCGGACTTGCAACAATTGATGGTTCAAAATCTTATGTTAACACAAGAAAGAATGACAGCCTTTTAATAATCAGTGCTATTGACTGTACGCTGCTTGATTTCAACCTCATGTTAAATCTTATTTTACTTCTGTCAGGATTTGTGTTGATGATGATCGTTCTGTTTTTGGGTTGTATCTGCTCTTTTGATGCCGAAGAAACAGATAAATGTCAGAATGAGATTTGTATTCCGGAACAAGATATTGCAGGAAGAAAAGAGACATTATTTGCAGATTCCTTTTTCCGTAATATGCTCAAATATGAATTTATAGTCCTGATAGTCAGTTATGTATTTATGATATTTAAGGAGACTGCGGGAGATCAGACTGTAGTTGGATTTATATTCGGAGGAAAATGGGATAAGGGTATTAATCTGTTTTCAATTAATGCCAGCGTCATAATTGCAGTCGTTACAGTGATTGTGGTTTATCTTTTATCAAAATTAATCAGTTTAGTAGCTAATTGTATAGGAGATAAAGGAACCACGATAAGCACCATAATAAACAGTATTCTAAAATTTTTAGGCTTGTTTTTTATCATTATGCATACACTCTATCAATTCGGAGTCAATACAACTGCGTTGTTGGCAAGCGCAGGGTTGGCAGGGCTGGTAATAGGTATTGCTGCAAAGGATATCTGCGGAGACCTTATTGCCGGATTATTCTTGATTTTTGAAGGCAACATAAAAGTCGGAGATTATGTAAGATTTGATGGATTCCGTGGAGAGGTGAGTGAAGTAGGTGCAAGAGTCACCGTAATTAAAAAACATAATAAGAAACTTATCGTAAATAATTCTGATCTTAAGCAGTTTTACCGTCTGTCAGATGAAATGTCTTCGGTATGGATTGAACTTGAAGTCGGGCCGGATGAAGATATAAACAGAATTGATACTCTTATTGCAGAATCGTCTGAATGGTACCAGACAAGAATTCCGCAGATTACTGCAGGACCTTTCTTTTCCTATATCGACTCTTTCAGTTCTTCAGGTATAACTATCTGTATGTGGGCATCTTGCAGTGAAGAGAAAACCGGTTCAACACGTCGTAAAGTTCTGCTTGCCACATTGGAACTTTTCCGTGATAAGGGAATTAAGCTTGGTAAGAATACAATGAAGATAGAACTTGAATCTGATGAATAAAATCGTCAGACACAACTATTCTTGCCTAAATAAAGTGTATATGGTATCATTTAACTACCAAATATAGGGGTGAAAACAGTGAAAAATCGCAGAGTGATGCTCAAATTGAGCGGTGAAGCTTTATCCCTGCCCAACGGCGGAGGATATGATGAAGAGGAAATCAGAGACGTAGCCCGCCAGGTCAAAGAGTCTGTTGATCAGGGAGTAGAGGTCGGTATTGTTATCGGAGGAGGAAATTACTGGAGAGGACGTTCATCCAAAGATATCGACAGAACCAAAGCAGATCAGATAGGTATGCTTGCAACTGTTATGAACTGTATTTATGTTTCCGAGATTTTCAGAGCCGAAGGCATGAAAACAGCCATATTCTCACCGTTTGCCTGCGGAACCATGACTGATCTGTTCTCAAAAGACCGGTGCAATATACTTTTTAAAGAAGGATATGTACTGTTCTTTGCAGGTGGTACAGGTCATCCCTATTTCTCAACTGATACAGGGATAGTATTAAGAGGAATAGAGTTAGATGCCGATGTTATACTTCTTGCAAAATCCATTGACGGTGTCTATGATTCGGATCCGGGCAAGAATCCTGATGCAAAAAAATACGATACTGTATCCATTCAGGAAGTCATCGAAAAACAGTTGAAAGTTGTTGATCTTACGGCTTCGGCATTATGCGCAGACTATAAGATGCCGCTTGCAGTGTTTGATCTGAAAGAAGAAGGTGCAATATCCGCCGCTATGAAGGGTGATATTCACGGTACCATCGTAACAGTATAGGAGGATAAATATGAAAGAAGTAATCAAACAGTTTGAAGAAAAAATGTCTAAATCCATTGATGTTCTTCAGGAGGATTTTGCTTCAATACGTGCCGGACGTGCAAATCCACACCTTCTGGACAAAATCAAGGTGAACTATTACGGTACGCCAACACCGATTCAGCAGGTAGGTAATATTTCTGTTCCCGAAGCACGTATTATTCTTATTACACCGTGGGAAAAGACACTCCTGAAAGAAATAGAAAGATCTATTAATCAGGCTGATATCGGAATCAACCCTACAAATGACGGTACGGCTATCCGTCTTGTTTTCCCTGAACTGACGGAAGAGAGACGTAAAGAGCTTGCCAGGGATATAAAGAAAAAAGGCGAGGAAACAAAAGTTGCTATCCGCAATATCAGACGTGATGCTGTCGATAAAATCAAGAAGATGGAAAAGGCATCAGAGATAACTGAGGATGATCTTAAGGACGGAGAGGAAGAGATCCAGAAGACTACCGATGATGCAATAAAGAAGGTCGATACGGTAATTGAAAACAAGACAAAAGAGATCATGACTGTATGATGACAGATACTATAAACGGGCTTACAGTCCCTGAACATATTGCTATTATTCTTGATGGAAACGGAAGATGGGCCGCAAAGCATAATGTTCCCAGAGCGCAGGGCCACAAAGCCGGCTGCGAGACTCTTGAAGGAATTGTAGAAGATTGTACACGGTTGGGAGTCAGATACCTGACCGTGTATGCTTTTTCAACTGAAAACTGGAAAAGAAGTGCAGAGGAAGTTGCTGCGCTTATGCAGCTGTTCCGTTTTTATGTGATCAAACTTGTGGATATCGCTATGAAAAACGATATCAGAGTGAAAATGATAGGTGATATCAGCAGATTTGACAGTGATATTCAAAAAGGAATCCTGAAAGTCGTTGATAAAACCAAAGACAACGAAGGGATGACTTTCACGTTTGCCGTAAACTACGGAGGACGGGATGAAATCCGCAGATGCATTAAAAAAATGAGCGAAGAAGGCATGGATATGTCTTTACTTACCGAACAGGATATATCAGATCATCTTGATACATCAGGTATTCCGGACCCTGATCTTCTCATCAGGACCAGCGGAGAACTCAGAGTATCCAATTTCATGCTCTGGCAGATAGCTTATTCAGAAATGTATATTACAGATACTTTATGGCCGGATTTCCACAGAGAAGAACTTGAAAAAGCGATTATTGCTTATAACAAAAGAAACAGACGTTTCGGAGGCAGATAGTAATGTTGAAACAACGTGTTGTCAGCGGAATAGTAATCGCACTTATAGGCGTAACGGCATTGGTATGCGGGGGATATCCTTTATGGTGCTTAAATGCCGTTATTGTTGTTTTTTGTGCTTTTGAACTGTTTAAAGCCGCGGGAATTCAAAACAATAAACTGACCTGGATCGTTTATCCACTGTTGATCACCATTCTTTTGTTTTGCAGGAAGATGACTGTAATTATTGCAGTACTGGCTGTTTTAACTCTGGTTTTCATGACAGTTTATGTATTTGTCTACCCTCGAATCCGTTTTGCACCTTTGTCACTGATCCCATTAAGCCTGTTTTATATAGGTATCCTCGGATCCAGTATTTATCTGCTGCGTACTACCGGAGACGGAGCATACAATGTCATCTTATACGTGACCGGATGTTTCGGTACGGATATATTTGCATATTTTGTCGGGTCAAAATTCGGAAAACATCATCCATTCCCTGTTTTAAGCCCCAAAAAATCAGTGGAAGGCTGCATCGGAGGTATTGTCTGCTCAACTATAATAGGCTGCATATTGACGATGCTATTGTCGCGTCCGATAGGAAAAGCCATATGGATGTTGCCGTTAGTGTCAGTATTTTCTGAAATAGGTGATCTGGCCGCATCCGGAATAAAGCGCCAGTTCGGAATCAAGGATTACAGTAATCTTATTCCGGGACATGGAGGGATGCTTGACAGATTCGATTCATCATTATTTGCCGGAGGTATTATTCTGATATGCACAGTATTGCTGTAATAGGCTCTACGGGCTCAATAGGCACACAGACACTTGATGTGGTCAGAAATAATGATGACATATCTGTATGTGCACTTTCATGCGATAAAAACATAGATTTATTAGAAAAACAAATAAGAGAGTTTCATCCGGAAGTAGCAGCAGTTTATGATACAAAGGCTGCTGCTGATTTGTCGTTAAGGATCAAAGATACATCGTGCAGGGTTGTTTCCGGGATGGAAGGGCTGATGGAGATAGCGACAATTGAAAAATGCGATATGGTCGTTACTGCAATTGTCGGAATGATTGGTATCAAACCTACTATTGCCGCGCTCAAAGCCGGTAAGGATATTGCATTGGCCAATAAGGAAACTCTGGTCTGTGCAGGACATATAATCATGCCGCTTGCAAAAAAGCATAACGTGAAAATACTTCCCGTTGATTCGGAACATTCAGCGATTTTTCAGTGTATTCAGGGAAATAAAAACAACAGAATCAGCAAGATTCTTCTTACTGCATCCGGAGGACCTTTCAGAGGGTACAGTAAGGAGCAGCTCAGAGAAGTTACTTTAATAGACGCACTGAAACACCCAACCTGGAACATGGGTAAAAAGATTACTATCGACTGTGCTACCCTGGCAAACAAAGGTCTTGAAGTGATGGAAGCAAAATGGCTGTTTGATGTTGAACCGGATGATGTTCAGGTTGTAATACATCCTCAGAGTATTGTTCATTCCATGGTCAGATATGAAGACGGATCTGTAATGGCACAAATGTCCGAACCCGATATGCGTCTTCCGATAAACTATGCTTTGTTTTATCCGGACAGAAGATATCTCAATACAAATCTTCTGAATTTCTGGGACATTAAGGATCTTCATTTTGAGAAACCCGATATGGAGACGTTTCCCGCACTGCGGCTTGCGTATGATGCGCTTAAGACCGGAGGAAGTATGCCGACTGTGTTTAATGCTTCTAACGAAATTGCGGTTTCAAGATTTCTGAAAGGTGAAATCTCTTTTTATGAGATTCCAGAATTCATTCAGAGATCCATGGAGGATCATAAGCTGATAGCTGATCCTGACGAGGATGTCATTTTGTCAGTCAAAGAGGAATTGATTTAATAATGACAATTATAAAAATACTTGCAGCACTCATAATATTCGGGATTATTATCCTGGTTCATGAATTCGGTCACTTTATAGCAGCCAAGGCCTGCGGTGTGTGTGTTCTGGAGTTTTCACTGGGAATGGGTCCCAGATTATTTACGATACACGGAAAAGAAACCGATTATTCTTTGAAACTTCTTCCGCTGGGAGGTTCCTGCCAGATGAAAGGAGAGATGGATGATGATCCGGAAGAGGCTCCGGATCCTGATTCCTTTCAGAACAAAGCACCCTGGCAGAGATTTCTTATAATTGCTGCGGGACCGGCATTTAATTTTATTCTATCATTTATTGTTGCGATTATCCTTTGCACAAGTATCGGCTCGGATCTGCCGGTGGTAGATTCAGTGATAAGCGGAAAGCCGGCGGAAATTGCAGGAATCCTTCCCGGAGACCGGATTACAAAAATCAATTCAAGAAATATCAAACTTTACCGGGAACTTATTTTATACAATTCACTTCATGAGGGTCAGCAGCAGGAAATAACAGTATTACGGAATGGGCAGAAATACAAATTCAGTCTTGTTCCGGAATATGACAATCAATATGGGAAATATATGATTGGTATCAGCAGTTCCGGTAACTATGTTTTTCCTCAAAATGTATTCGAAACCTTAAAGTATTCATATTATGAGCTGAGATACAATGTACTGTTGGCTCTGGATTCTCTTATATATCTGATAAACGGACATTTTTCACCGGATAATGTTATGGGACCGGTAGGTATTATAAGCAATATATCCGAAACGGTAGAAGAGACCATTCCATACGGGATTAAAATACTTCTTCTCACTGTTGCCGATTATATTCTGTTATTCGGAACCAATGTCGGAGTATTTAATCTTATTCCGTTTCCCGCTCTTGACGGCGGAAGGCTGCTGCTTATCATAATTGAAATTATTATAGGAAAACCTGTAAACCGGAAAGTCGAAAACTATATAAATTTTATCGGCTTTGCTTTACTGATGGTCTTTATGCTTATTATTTCCATTAATGATATAGGAAGATTATTATGAGACAGGATACAAAAGAAATAAATATCGGAAAGACTGTAATCGGCGGAGGGAATCCTATTGCGATTCAGTCCATGTGCAATACAAAAACAAATGACGTCGAATCGACGGTCAATCAGATAAACAGACTGACGGAGGCCGGATGCGAGATCATCAGAGTTGCTGTTCCTGATATGTCAGCAGCAAAAGCTATCGGAGAGATAAAAAAACATATCAGTATCCCTATAGTAGCAGATATTCATTTTGATTACAGACTGGCTATAGCTTCTATAGAGAACGGCGCGGATAAGATACGTATCAATCCGGGAAATATCGGAGGGAATGATAAGGTGCGTGCCGTAGTTGATGCAGCGAGAGAACGCATCATTCCCATAAGAGTCGGGGTTAATTCAGGAAGTCTGGAAAAACACATTCTTGAGAAGTACGGGCGTGTTACGGCCGAAGGCATAGTTGAATCGGCACTGGATAAAGTACATATGATAGAAGACTGCGGTTATGACAATATTGTCATTTCCATAAAATCCTCAGATGTTCCGATGTGTATAAAAGCGCATGAACTTATCAGCCTGAAGACACATTATCCGTTGCATATCGGTATTACAGAGTCCGGGACCTTGTACAACGGAACAGTAAAATCGTCGGTCGGACTTGGAATCATATTGTACGAAGGAATAGGTGATACCATCCGTGTCTCACTTACAGGAGATCCTGTGGAGGAAGTACTTTGTGCAAAAAGAATACTGAAAACACTGGGACTGCGTAAAGGCGGTGTTGAGGTGATATCATGTCCTACATGCGGAAGGACGCAGATAGATTTGATCAGCCTGGCCAATCAGGTCACACAGATGGTTGAAAAATATGATCTCGATATCAAAGTGGCTGTTATGGGCTGTGGAGTTAACGGACCCGGTGAAGCAAAAGAAGCGGATCTTGGAATTGCCGGAGGAAACGGTGAGGGTATGCTTTTTAAAAAAGGTGAGATCATCAGAAAGCTTCCCGAAAACGAATTGTTGAATGCATTAAAAGAAGAATTGGATAAACTGGTTTAAATGAAAAAACTGTCAGAAGTTTTACCTTCATTTTCAGGTTATGAAGGTGAATTGAAAAATCTTTTTGAAATTGCAGAGGTGGAGCATGTTTCGGCTCCGCCTGATATGAGTTACCTGAACATTCATGTCTGTATTCCACGGCTTATTGATAAGGAATTAATCAGCAGAATGGAACAGATAATCAAAAACCAGGTATTTCCTGAAAAAGAAATCAGAATCAACATAATCGAAAGATTTATCCTTTCCGAACACTATAATCCGGAAACACTTTTCAACAGTTATAAGCAGAGCATTTACTCGGAACTGAAAGAGCGGAATTTCCTGGAATATCGTCTGTTGACTCATTCGGATATCGCATTTTTCGAAGATGGTTTGACCTTGAATGTTGAAAATAATAGTATTAATAAACATCTTGCAGAAGATCTTGCCCAGTATCTCCGGAGTGTATTTAATGACAGATGCGGAATAATGTGCAGTGTAACATGCAATTATATAGATACGCCTAAAAAAAATACTGAATACAAAGAGGAATATGCCGTTCCGCAGGCATACACTAAGCAAAAGGAAGAATTTATTCAGCCCGAGGATATCAAAGCAAACGCCGCATTTTTATCTGCGGATAAAGATACAAAACCTGTTAAAAAGGAATCCCGCAGGAAGTCCAACTATGTCAAAAAAGCTGTAAATCCGGATGTAATATACGGACGTGATTTTGATGATGAAATCACACCGATTAAAGAGATTTATACTGAAATGACAGATGTCACGGTAAAAGGGAAAATCTGTGATCTTGAATCAAGGCATATCGAATCAAAAAATCTGGATCTGTACAGCTTTACACTTACTGATTTTACGGATTCTATTTGCGTAAAAATGTTCGTTAAAGAAGAGGATAACGAATCCTTCAAAGATGCTGTACATAACGGTGATTTCGTCAGACTGCGCGGTACTACTATGATTGACCGTTTTGATAAAGAACTATCCATAGGGTCGGTGCGTGGAATTAAGAAATGTGAAAACCTGTCCGTTAATAAACGTACCGACAATGCCGCATTGAAAAGAGTTGAACTTCATTGTCATACCAAAATGAGTGAAAATGACGGGGTTACTTCTGCAGAAGATATAATCAAACGCGTTTCCAAATGGGGTATGGATGCTATCGCTATTACCGATCACGGAAATGTGCAGGCTTTTCCGGAAGCACTTCATACCATACAGAAAATGGAAAATCCTCCGAAAATCATATACGGTGTCGAAGGTTATCTTGTCGATGACATGACGGATATCATCACCAATCCAGGAGAATACACTACAGAGGGTAGTTTTGTTGTATTTGACATAGAATCTACCGGTTTATCGGTTAAAGATGACAGAGTTATAGAAATCGGTGCCGTAAAAATTGAGAACGGAGAGATTACCGATAGATTTTCTGCGTTTGTCAATCCTGAGATGCCTATACCTTTCCGTATAGAAGAACTTACCGGGATAAACGATTCAATGGTTTCAAACGCGCCGGCTATAAGACAGATTCTCCCGGAATTCATATCATTCTGTGAAGGTTGTGCTGTTGTTGCTCACAATGCTTCATTTGATACAGGAATGATCATAAGGGATTGTATTGAAAACAATATTAACTGGAATCCAACTATAGTCGACACGGTTACGCTTTCTCATTTGCTTTTACCGCATCTGGCAAAATACAAGCTGGATTATCTTGCCAAGGCATTGGAGATATCACTCGAAAATCATCATCGTGCTGTAGATGATGCTGAATGTACGGCACTCATTTTCATGAAGTTATGCAAAATGCTTAATGAAAAAGATATCTACAGACTTTCAGATATTCAGAAGCTTTCGGAATCCAATCCTGATTTTATAAAAAAACAACGTACATATCATGTTATCATTCTTATCAAAAACGAAACAGGCCGCGTAAATCTTTACCGTCTTATTTCATATGCACATATAGATTATTTCAGTAAGCGCCCCCGTATACCGAAATCATTGCTTGAAAAATACCGCGAGGGTCTTATTGTGGGTTCTGCCTGCGAAGCCGGAGAATTATACACTGCAATTCTAAAAGGCTACTCTGAACAGGAACTTAAAAGAATAGTTGATTTTTATGATTATCTTGAGATACAGCCTCTTGGAAATAATATGTTTATGCTGGAGGATGATACATATCCGGTAAACAGCAGGGAACAGCTGATTGATATCAATAAACAGATTGCCAATCTGGGAGAGAAATACAATAAACCTGTTGTAGCTACCGGTGATGTTCATTTTCTGGATCCTGATGATGAGATATACAGACGTATTATCATGTTTGGTATGGGCTTTGAGGATGCCGACCGGCAGCCTCCTCTTTACCTGAGAACGACAGAAGAGATGCTTCGGGAATTCGATTATCTGGGACAGGAAAAGGCATTTGAGGTTGTAGTTACCAATTCAAGAATGATTGCTGATTCGGTTGATAAACTTTCCCCGGTCCGTCCCGATAAATGTCCGCCGGTCATTCCGGATTCGGAAAAGATACTGAAGGAATCCTGCTATGCCAATGCACACCGTCAGTACGGAGATGTTCTTCCCGAAATAGTTGAAAAAAGACTTATTAAAGAGCTGGATTCTATTATTAACAACGGATTTTCGGTAATGTATATAATAGCCAAAAAGCTGGTGGAAAAAAGCAATTCCGACGGTTATCTTGTTGGATCAAGAGGATCAGTAGGCTCATCCTTTGCGGCATATACATCCGGGATTACAGAGGTTAACCCGTTGCCACCTCATTATTATTGTGCCAATTGCCGATATTCAGAATTCGATACTCCGGAAGTAAAGGCCTTTGCCGGAAAAGCGGGTTGTGATATGCCGGACAAAATCTGTCCGGTTTGCGGCAGTCAGCTTAAAAAGGATGGATTTGATATTCCTTTCGAAACTTTTTTAGGATTCAACGGTGATAAAGAGCCGGATATTGACCTGAATTTTTCAGGAGAATATCAGTCCAGAGCTCATGCAGAAACAGAAGTTATTTTCGGAAAGGGGCATACATTCCGTGCCGGAACAGTTGGTTCGATTGCTGAAAAGACAGCATTCGGATATGTAAAGAAATATTTTGAGGAACATGGAGAAAACAAAAGAAAGTGCGAGATAAACAGACTTCTTAAAGGATGTGTGGGAGTAAAAAGGACGACCGGTCAGCATCCCGGAGGTATTATTGTATTGCCCCACGGAGAAGAAATATACAGCTTTACTCCTGTTCAGCGTCCTGCAAATGATCAGACTTCCGACACGATAACTACACATTTTGATTATCATGCCATCGATCACAATTTGCTTAAACTGGATATTCTCGGTCATCAGGCACCGACAATGATCAGGATGTTGCAGGATCTGACAGGAATAGATCCGGTAAAGGATATTCCTTTGGACTCAAAAGAGACTATGAGTCTGTTCAAATCAACAGAGGCTCTCGGTATTAAACCTTCAGATATTTCCGGCTGTCAGCTGGGTTCTCTGGGTATTCCTGAGTTCGGAACCGATTTTGCCATGCAGATGCTTATAGATGCAGATCCTAACTATTTCTCGGATCTGGTCAGAATAGCAGGTCTGGCTCACGGAACAGACGTCTGGATCGGAAATGCCCATGACCTCATCACAAGCGGACAGGCGACAATTTCAACGGCTATATGTACACGTGATGACATTATGATTTATTTGATTCAAAAGGGTATGGATCCGGGTGAATCATTCAAGATAATGGAAAGTGTACGAAAGGGTAAAGGGCTGAAACCGGATCAGGAAGAACACATGGTTACGGCAGGCGTTCCTGAATGGTATATAAATTCCTGCAAGAAAATCAAATATATGTTCCCAAAGGCGCATGCAGCAGCATATGTCATGATGAGCTGGCGTATCGCGTACTGCAAGATTTTTTATCCTCAGGCATATTATGCAGCTTATTTTTCAATAATGGGAAACGGATTTTCCTATGAACTGATGGGACAGGGCCTTGATAAACTGAGATATGTAATGAAGGATTATAAGAGCCGACAGGATTCCCTGTCACCCAGAGAAGAAGAACAGTACAGAGATATGCGTATTGCGGAAGAGATGTATGCAAGAGGAATAGAGATGCTGCCGATAGATCTGTATAAATCGAGAGGAACTTCGTTTACCATAGAAGACGGTAAACTGCGGCCGTGTTTTACCAGTATCGACGGATTGGGAGAATCGGTAGGAAAACTGATAGAAGAAGAGGCAGCTAAAGGCAGATTTATCAGTAAAGACGATTTCAGATCAAGATGCAAGGCCGGACGGTCGATATGTGATCTGCTTGATTCGTTCGGTGTATTAAAGGGAATACCCGAAACAGATCAAATCAGCTTTTTTGATTCTTTATAAAAAGCATATCGTCTCCGATATGCCCGTGTCGAGCGCGGTCGCTTAAGCGACATATTTCTTTACGCGCGAGTGCGCATCCCGCGGAGCACTTATTTATCTGGCAGTACGTAATTTTATGTCAGATAAATAAGCATCAAAAAAGCTCCCGGCCGGACTCGAACCGGCGACCCCTTCATTACGAATGAAGTGCACTACCGACTGTGCAACGGAAGCATGGTAAAAAAAGAGCTCCGGATGACCGAAGCAGTTATGACCAATCCGGGAATCGAACCCGGGTCTCCGCCGTGAGAGGGCGGCGTCTTAGCCGCTTGACTAATTGGCCAGTCGATGATAGTCGAGGCGACAAGACTTGAACTTGCGGCCTCCGCGTCCCGAACGCGGCGCTCTACCAAACTGAGCCACGCCTCGACACGAATAGTAGTATAAGTTAACAAGGACAAAATGTCAAATCATTTTTGAGGTATTTATGAAAAAAATAGTTTTAATTGATGGTCACAGCATACTTAACAGAGCATTTTACGGAGTTCCAATGCTTACAAACACTGACGGACAGCATACAAATGCTTTGTACGGTTTTTTGAACATAATGTTCAAAATACTCGATGATGAAAAACCCGACGGTCTTGCGGTAGCATTTGACCTTAAAGATCCTACATTCAGACATCAGGCATATAAGGAATACAAAGGGACAAGAAAACCAATGCCTGTAGAATTACATGAGCAGGTAGGATATTTGAAAGATATGCTTACAGCCATGAATATCCCGATCCTTACATTGTCCGGATATGAGGCAGATGATATTCTGGGGACAATCGCGAAGAAATACCGGAATGATGGTTTTAATGTTACCATAGTTTCCGGAGACAGGGACCTGCTTCAGTTATCTGATGAGAATATTAAAATATCCCTTCCTAAAACTTCAAAAGGACAGACAACAGTACTGAATTATTATCCGGAAGATGTTGTTCGTGATTATGGTGTAACTCCATCTGAAATAATTGAATTAAAAGCACTTATGGGAGACAGTTCAGACAATATACCCGGTCTTCCGGGCGTAGGAGAGAAAACCGCGACTCAGATTATTTCCCGGTATCATTCCATCGAGAATGCTCATGATCACGCTATGGATATCAAACCTCCGAGAGCTTCCAAAGCACTTATTGAGGAATATGATAAAGCAGTCCTTTCCAAATGGCTTGCTACAATCAGGACAGATGTTCCGGTTAATGTTACGGAAGATGATATAAAGCTTAATAATATATATACAAAAGAGGCGTACAATCTGTGTCTTCAGTTTAATTTGAAATCCTTACTGAAGAGATTTACAGCCAATAATGATTCGAATGAATTGTATGACGAAAATGAGAATATGGTCTTTGATGATGCGGAAGGAATATATGTCAGCAATTTAAAGGAATTAGTAAAAGAAAAAAAACTCGGCAGCGATAAGCCTGTATATGATATATGTATCGCACAGTATCTGCTCAATCCGCTCTCAAGTCCGCAGACCTTCTTTGATCTGACGAAAGCGCATGATATTCTGAATCGTCTGAAAGATGAGGATATGTGGAACCTGTATACAGATATAGAACTGCCGCTTGTTTATGCTTTGGCTGATATGGAGACAGCCGGAATCAGGGTGGACGGAAAAAAACTTGAAGACTACGGGAAGGAATTAAAAAAGGATATAGACAGAGTTGAACTGGAAATCTACGCAGAAGCGGGAGAAAGCTTCAATATCAGTTCACCGAAACAGCTGGGAAATGTTTTGTTTGAGAAGATGGGACTGCCGGGAGGGAAAAAGACAAAAACCGGCTATTCCACATCAGCTGATGTTCTTGATAAGCTGGCTGTTGATTATCCCTTTGTAAATAAAATTCTGGAATACCGGACACTGACAAAGCTTTATTCCACATATGCCATAGGCCTTGCTTCCTACATCGGAGAAGACGGACGGATTCACGGAACTTTTAATCAGACAGTAACCGCAACCGGAAGGATTTCGTCGACAGAACCAAATCTGCAGAACATTCCCATAAGGACGGAGATGGGAAGCCGGATACGTGATGTTTTTATTCCCGAGGATGGGTACTTGTTTGTGGATGCTGATTACTCACAGATTGAATTGCGTGTGCTTGCATCCATGTCCGGAGATGAAAAACTTATAAAAGCATACGAAAATGCAATTGACATCCACACTGTAACTGCTTCGAATGTATTTCATGTACCGCTTGATCAGGTTACACCTTTAATGCGAAGAAATGCAAAAGCTGTAAATTTCGGAGTGGTATACGGAATCAGTGCGTTCGGACTGTCTGAAGGACTAAGTATTTCAAGAAAAGAGGCTCAGGAATATATCAACAATTACTTCAGGACTTATCCGGAAGTAAAGAAATATCTGGATTCTCAGATAGCATTTGCAAAAGCAAACGGATATGTTTCTACTATATACGGAAGGAAGAGACCTATCCCCGAACTGAAAGCTTCCAATTTTATGCAAAGGCAGTTCGGTGAACGTGTGGCAATGAATTCGCCTATACAGGGAACAGCTGCGGATATAATGAAGATTGCAATGATCAACGTCGATAAAGCATTAAAAGACGGTGGTTATGATGCGAGGATAGTCCTGCAGATTCATGATGAACTTCTCGTGGAAGTCAAAGAGGATCAGGCAGAAAAGGTACGAAATCTTGTTTGTGACATTATGAAAGGTGCGGCAGAACTCAAAGTAGCACTTGAAGTTGATGCCAAAATAGGTAAGACATGGCTGGATGCAAAGTAATAGGGATATTCGGGGGAGTAGGGTCCGGAAAAAGTCTTGCAACTGAATACCTCAAAACAGAATACCATGCTTATGTGATTCATGCGGATGATATAGCTCACAGATTATACAGAAAAGGACAGCCGGGATATAAAGCGGTAATCCGAATATGTAAAAAGAGTATTCTTGATGCCGATGGTGAAATTGACAGAAACAAACTTGCAAATCTGCTGTATTCCGACAGAGAATTGATAAAAAAAATCAATGCAGCCATTCATCCTCTTGTATATAAGAAAACGGATGAAATGATTTTAAATTACAAAAAGAATCACAACAACGGGCTGATAGCGTATGAGGCGGCTGTTATCTCCGGTATCAGAGCCGGATTTATCGACGAAAGCTGGTATATATATACACCGAAAGATGAACGAAGAAAACGACTTGCAGACACACGCGGATACAGCATCAAACGGATTGATGAGATAATGTCAAATCAGCCGGACGATGATGAGTACAGAGAATTTTGTGATAAAGTGATCGTCAATGACGGAAATATTGAAAAAATGGAAGAACAAATAGATGAGATTATTAAGCATAGCCAGTGGCAGCAGCGGAAACTCCATATATATCGGATCGGATAACACACATATCCTTGTTGATGCAGGAATAAGCAACAAGAAAATCGAAGAAGGACTTAAAACTGCCGGTTTGAACGGCTCCGATATTAATGCCATCTGTATTACACATGAACATTCCGATCATATAAAGGGACTCGGGGTTTTGGCCAGAAAATACGAAATACCGATTTATGCAACCGGAGACACTATTTATGCCATAAAACAGGATATGTCTCTGGGGACATTTTCGTATTCTCTCTTTCATGAAATAGAAAAAGATACTGATTTTACAGTAGGAGATATCAAAATAAAACCGTTCCATATCTATCATGATGCGCTGGACCCTGTAGGATATAAATTTGAATGCAATGGCAGGACAGCAGCGATAGCAACCGATATGGGACATTTTGACGATTATATTGTAGATAATCTTATGAATGTTCAGAACCTTCTTCTGGAAGCAAATCATGATGTGAGAATGCTTGAAACAGGATCATATCCATATTATCTGAAAAGAAGAATACTGTCTGATAACGGACATCTGAGTAATGAAAACTGCGGAAGACTGATATCAAGAATTCTTCATGATGATGTTGCCCACATTTTTCTGGGACATTTAAGCAAGGAAAACAATTATCCGGATCTGGCTTTTGAAGCTGTGAGATGCGAAATACTACAGTCAGAATGCCCTTATAATCCTGACGATTTCTTTATTGATGTTGCAGATCGGGATAAACCGTCAATGATAATCGATCTGAACTGAATATACATCAATATGCTTACAAACAATGCTCGCATTGTTAAACATTATATGGTATAATAAGATTGGTTTTATACATTATTTTGATTTTGTTCCGGAGGATATAAGATGAAGTGCCCATTCTGTAACACACCAGACACAAAAGTTATCGATTCAAGACCGGCTGAAGATAATGCATCCATAAGAAGAAGAAGACAGTGTATTAAATGCAACAAAAGATTTACCACATATGAGAAGCTTGAGACTATGCCTCTTATGGTTGTTAAAAAGGACAGTACCCGTGAACCGTATGACAGAAGCAAAATAGAATCCGGTATTATCAGATCATGCCATAAGAGATCGGTATCCTCTGCTCAGGTTGAAGAAATCGTTAACGATATCGAGAACAGGATCTTCAGTCTTGAAGATCGTGAAATTCCGACCACAGCCATCGGTGAGATGGTTATGGACAGACTTAAAAATGTGGATGCGGTTGCATATGTAAGATTCGCATCTGTATACAGAGAATTCAAAGACGTCAATACATTTATGAGTGAAATAGAGAACCTGCTTAAGAAGTGATGTCATTATTACCGAAAGAAGATTATAACGGAACATATGAGATACCCTTCGAACGCTTTTATGATAAAGGTGTTCGAGGGGTAATATTTGATATAGACAATACACTTGTACTTCATGATGCACCGGCTGATAACAGAAGCAGAGAATTATTTAACAGACTGAAAAACATCGGATTTAAAACATGTATAGTATCCAATAACGGCCTCGAGAGAGTAAAATGTTTTGCCGAGGATGTGGGCTCTCTTTATGTTGAAAATGCAGGAAAGCCCGGTACGGAAGGATACCGAAAAGCACTTGAAGCCATGTGCCTGGACAGGGAATCCGTAATTGCTGTCGGAGATCAGCTGTTTACGGACATCTGGGGAGCAAATAACAGCGGAATCTATTCCGTACTGGTCAAACCGATAGGTCCGGAAAAGTATTTTCATATCAAACTGAAACGACTGCTGGAAAAGCCTGTTTTAAGCAGCTATTACAGAAAGAGAAAATAGAATGCCTGAAAAGTACGGAATAATCGGATATCCCCTGATGCATTCACTGTCGCCTTTTATGCATAACAGATATGCTTATTATATGGGTCAGAAAGAATCATATGAAGCTTTTGAAATATTACCCGAAAGACTTTCGGAGGATATAAAAAAACTGCATGACGAATCTGTTCTGGGCCTGAATGTTACAATACCGTATAAGCAGAAGATCCTGAACTGCATCTGCGATATTGATGAATGTGCAAAAAAAATCGGAGCGGTAAATACTCTGAAATATACTGATGCCGGTTATGTCGGATATAATACTGATGCAGAAGGACTTAAACTAAGTCTTATGGAAGCAGGAATATCTTTAAAGGATAAAGATGTTCTGATTCTCGGAGCGGGAGGAGCGGCAAGAGCAGCTGCTTATGTAAGTTCCGTCTCAGGATGCAGCAGCATATCTGTTTTAAACAGAACCCTTGAAAAGGCAATACTTCTTGCTGAAGATTTTGAAGCGGATGCTTTTGATTATTCATCATTAAATAAGATCAGCAAACCTGAATATATAGTATTTCAGACTACAAGCGTTGGGATGTATCCGGATGTGAACGCCATGCTGCCCGTTCCTGAATCACTATATTCCAGATTCTCGGCAGGTATTGAAGTAATATATAATCCAAAGGAGACTGCCTTTATTAATTCTGTCAGTAAGACGGGTGCAAAAATCATTAACGGTTTTTCAATGCTGGTCAATCAGGCACTGGCATCAAGACTGATATGGCATCCCGAACAGACAATCCCGGGAGAGATAAGGAGAAAAGTTTATAATGAATGTTCTGATTATTCATGGTCCTAACCTGAATATGCTGGGATACAGGGACAAAAAAATATATGGATCCATGACTTACGAAGGTCTTAAAGAATACATATCCGTATATGCAAAAAGCAAAGGTATGAATACGGCTTTTTTTCAGTCCAATCATGAAGGAGAACTGATTGATTGCATACAGGAGTCCTGTCACGGTGATTTCGACGCTATTGTCATCAATGCAGGAGCTTATTCACACTACAGCTACGCTATAAGAGATGCACTGGAGATCTGTCATTTCCCGAAAGTTGAAGTTCATCTGAGCAATGTGATGCAGAGAGAGGATTTCAGAAAAACACTTGTTTTGAGTGATGTGTGTGACAGGACCATATATGGCTTAGGACCTGAAGGATACTTGCTGGCATTGGATTTTTTACTTGATAAGACTCACAATGTATAGTACAATTAATTAGTTGTTTATAACGATTTTATACAGGGAGGACTGCGTTATGATTTCTGCAGGTGATTTTAAAAACGGTTTAACACTTGATATGGACGGACAGGTATTTCAGATTGTTGAATTCCAGCACGTAAAACCAGGCAAAGGTGCTGCTTTTGTTCGTACAAAACTCAAAAACGTTATGACTGGCGGAGTTGTCGAGACTACTTTCAGACCTACTGAAAAATTCCCTTCTGCACGTATAGACAGAGTAGAGATGCAGTATCTGTATGCTGACGGAGATATGTTCAATTTCATGAATACAGAAAACTACGAGCAGATCTCTTTGAATTCCGAAACAGTCGGCGATGCTCTCAAATTCGTTAAAGAGAATGATATGTGCAAGATCTGTTCATATAACGGAAAGGTTTTTTCTGTTGAACCTCCTCTTTTTGTTGAACTTGAAGTAACAGATACAGAACCAGGCGTAGCAGGAAATACTGCCACAAATGCCACAAAGCCTGCAACAGTTGAGACAGGAGCTCAGGTTACGGTTCCTCTGTTTGTAAATATCGGCGATAAGCTTAAAATTGATACAAGAACAGGCGAGTACTTACAGCGAGTATAACAATAATTCCTTCAGGAGTTTGGTACAATGAAAAAAATGACTGAACTCATTGAGTCGAAGCTTCAGGAAGCTTTCCGGGAAGCAGGACTTGATGAATCATACGGACGGGTCGGCCTCTCAAACAGGCCGGACCTGTGCGAGTACCAATGCAACGGATGTCTGTCAGCAGCAAAGGTACTTCATAGAAATCCGCTTGAAATGGCCGGTCAGGTTGCTTCAGTACTAAAAAACAGTTCTGATTTCGAAAGCGTCGAGGCAGTAGCGCCTGGATTCATTAATATTAAGCTTTCGAAGGAGGCACTGTCTTTTTTTGTAAAGCAGATGTCCGAAGAAAAGAAATACGGAGTAGAGGAAGAGCAGCCCAAGACAATCATTGTTGATTACGGCGGGGCAAACGTAGCAAAACCTCTGCACATTGGACATTTGAGGTCAGCCATCATCGGAGAGAGCATAAAACGACTTGGTGCATATATGGGTCACAATATGATCGGTGACGTTCATCTCGGAGACTGGGGACTTCAGATGGGTCTTATTATCGAGATGATGCCGGATCATACCGTGTCCATAGATGAACTGGAAAAGATATATCCTGCTGCATCTGCAAAAGCCAAAGAAGATCCGGATTTTGCAGAAAGGGCTCATCAGAAAACTCTTCTTCTTCAAAGCGGAGATCCTGAATGTCTGAAAAAATGGAATCAGATCATGGATGTTTCTTTGAGGGATCTGAAAAAGAACTATGAAAAACTCGATGTTCATTTTGACCTTTGGAATGGTGAATCAACCGTAAATGATCTTATTCCGGGAATGATACAGAATCTCATAGATAAGGGTCTGGCATATGAATCTGACGGTGCATTGGTTGTAAATGTTGCAGAAGCAGAAGATAAAAAAGAGATTCCTCCGTGTATTGTCAGGAAATCGGATGGTGCAGCTCTGTATGCAACAAGTGACCTTGCTACTCTTGAGCAAAGAGAAGAACTGTTTAAACCCGATCTGTATATATATATTACAGACAAAAGACAAGCAATGCATTTTGTGCAGGTTTTCAGAACAGCAAGAAAAGCTTCAATAGTTCCCGAAAATCATTCACTTGTGCATATTGGCTTTGGTACGATGAATGGAAAGGACGGGAAACCGTTCAAGACACGTTCAGGCGGAGTTATGAGACTTGAAGAGCTGATTTCAGACACGAATGAAGCAGTTTATAACAGGATTACCGAGAGCAGAGACATCACCGAAGAAGAAGCACGTAAAACAGCAGAAATCGTAGGCCTTGCGGCTATCAAATACGGAGATCTTTCCAATCAGGCTTCCAAGGATTATATTTTCGATCTTGATAAATTCACTGCTTTTGAAGGTAATACAGGTCCATACATCCTATACACGATAGTAAGGATCAAATCCATAATCAACAAATACAGATCGGCCGGTGGCAGTGCTTTTACATCTGCTGACATCAGACCTTCAAACAGTGATTCCGAGAAAAAGCTTGAGCTTGAGCTTGTACGCTACAACGAAGTTATTGAAAATGCATGGACTGAGCTTGCACCGCATAAGCTGTGTCAGTATATATATTCAGTTGCTGAAGCTTTCAATTCATTCTACCACGAGGTTAAAATACTGAGTGAACCATCGGATGAACTGAAAAAATCTTATCTGGCGAAAATTGAGTTAACTATGAATGTTCTGTTGGACTGCATTCATATTCTTGGCTTTGAAGCCCCCGATAAGATGTAGATTTGGTACATTATGTATGTTATAATATTTTTTTGCATAACCAATAAGAAAGAGGAGTATCTATTATGAACGTTAAAGCTGATAAACTTGAAAACAACATGGCAAAGATAACCGTAACAGTTCCTGCCGAGGAATTTACAAAAGCTGTTACAGATAGTTATAACAGAAATAAAGGAAAGTATCCCGTACAGGGATTCAGAAAAGGTCATGCACCGCAGAAAATGATTGAGAATACCTACGGAGAAGGTGTTTTCTTTGAAGATGCTATTAATCATATTATTGACGCCACATATTCCGATGCCATCAAAGAATCCGGACTTGACATAGTTTCAAGAGCAAACTTTGATCTTGCTGATTTCGGTAAAGGCAAGGATTTCGTTTATACTGCAGAAGTTGCTACGAGACCTGAGGTTGAACTCGGACAGTATAAAGGACTTGAAATCGAAAATACGGATGATACTGTAACAGAAGAAGATCTTAATAAGGCTATTGAGCAGGAACAGAAGAGAAATTCAAGACTTATTGCCGTAACAGATCGTGCTGCAGCAGAAGGCGATACAGTAGTCATTGACTTTGACGGCAGCGTGGACGGAGTGCATTTTGACGGAGGCAAGGCAGAGGATTATTCACTTAAGCTGGGATCACATTCATTCATAGAAGGTTTTGAGGATCAGGTTGTCGGACACAACGCAGGTGATGAATTCGATATCAATGTTACATTCCCTGAGAATTACGGTTCCAAGGATCTTGCCGGTAAGCCTGCAGTATTTGCTATCAGAGTTAAAGAAATCAAAGCAGAGGAACTTCCGGAACTTGATGATGAGTTTGCAAGTGAAGTAAGCGAGTTCGATACACTTGCCGAGTATAAAGCCGATCTTCAGAAGAAGCTTGAGACTGAAAAAGCAAACAGAAATAAAGCTATAAAAGAAAACCGTGTAGTCGATAAGGCTATTGAAAACTGTAAACTTGATCTTCCGGAGCTTATGGTTGAAACAAAGATCGATTCTACGATTGAGGATTACTCACGTCAGATGCAGTCTCAGGGCATGACGATTGAGGATTATATGAAGTTTACCGGTATGACTTTGGAGAAGCTTCGTGAGCAGGTTAAGCCGCAGGCAGAAAAGGATCTTAAGACCGGTCTTGTTCTTGAGGCAATTGCCAAAGCCGAGAATTTCACTGTAGACGATAAAGAAATTGAAGATGAACTTCAGAAGATGGCTGATTCATATCAGATGAAGCTTGAAGATATCAAGAAATACATGACAGATGCCGATAAAGAAAATATCGGTGAAAATCTTAAGATTCAGAAAGCAGTTCAGCTCCTTGTTGACAGTGCTGTTCTGAAATAATCAGGAGGTAATTATGGGTTTGGTTCCATATGTAATCGAACAGACTAGCCGCGGAGAAAGGTCATATGATATTTTTTCACGACTTCTCAATGACAGAATCATCTTTCTTGGTGAAGAAGTAAATGATGTTACGGCAAGTCTTGTCGTAGCTCAGATTCTGTTTCTTGAATCAGAGGATCCGAATAAAGATATCAACCTTTATATCAACAGCCCAGGCGGCGTTATAACATCCGGTATGGCTATCTATGATACAATGCAGTATGTAAAATGTGATGTTTCAACGATTTGTATAGGTATGGCTGCAAGTATGGGAGCATTTCTTCTTGCAGGAGGTACTAAAGGCAAGAGATATTCACTTCCGAATTCAGAAATAATGATTCATCAGCCTTCAGGCGGTGCTCAGGGCCAGGCTACTGAAATCAGTATCGTTGCCGAGCAGATACTAAGAACACGCCGGAAGATGAATGAGATTCTTGCAGCAAACACAGGTAAATCCGTTGAGCAGATCGCTCTTGATACGGAACGCGATAATTTCATGACAGCTCAGCAGGCTTTGGAATACGGTATTATTGATAAGATCATTGATCATCATTAATTCATCTATCAGGAGAATATATGGCAGGAAAGCCTAAAAACACAATTTATTGTTCATTTTGCGGGAAGCCTCAAGACATGGTCGAGAGGCTTCTCAGTGGTCCTAACGGTGTATATATCTGTGACGAATGTATAGAATTATGTCATGAGATCATAGAGGAAGAACATGTCGGTCAGAAAAATGCTATAGTTTCCGAAGGGATTAATTTACTTAAACCTGTAGAGATTAAAAAGAAGCTCGATGAGTATGTCATCGGGCAGGAAGACGCAAAAAAAGTTCTTTCGGTTGCCGTTTATAATCATTATAAAAGGATTAAACCCGGGCAGGAGTCAGATGTTGAGATACAGAAAAGTAATATCCTCATGCTGGGACCGACAGGATCAGGAAAAACATATCTGGCACAGACCCTTGCAAGAATACTTAATGTACCCTTTGCAATTGCGGATGCCACAACACTCACCGAAGCCGGTTATGTCGGCGAGGATGTTGAAAACATTCTTCTTAAGCTTATTCAGGCAGCCGACGGGGATGTAAGCAAAGCCGAATACGGTATTGTTTATATTGATGAGATAGATAAAATCACAAAAAAGGCTGAAAATCTCTCAATTACACGTGATGTATCGGGAGAAGGTGTTCAGCAGGCGCTCCTTAAGATACTTGAAGGAACCGATGCAAATGTTCCCCCTCAGGGCGGAAGAAAACACCCTCATCAGGAGCTTATTCATATAAACACCACAAATATCCTTTTTATTTGCGGAGGAGCCTTTGACGGACTTGAAAAGATCATTGATAAGAGACTGAGTACCGGTTCCATCGGCTTTAACGGTGTCCTTGTAGAAAAGAATTCAGAAAATGCCGATGAACTTTTCAAACAGGTAATGCCTCAGGATCTTATGAAATTCGGACTCATTCCGGAATTCATAGGTCGTGTACCTGTAACGGTCAGCCTTGATAATCTTGATGAAGCAGCTCTTGTGCGTATCCTTAAAGAACCGAAAAATGCTCTTACTAAGCAGTATATTCAGCTCTTTAAAATGGATGATGTTGCTTTGAGTTTTACAGATGAAGCGATGGAGGCTGTTGCAAAAGAGGCATTGGAACGCAAGACAGGTGCCAGAGGTTTAAGAAGCATACTTGAAGCTTCAATGACGGATATCATGTTTGAAATCCCGTCAAATGATGATATTGCGGAATGTATTGTTGATGTGGACTGCATTACAAAAAAAACTCCACCAAAAATCACAAAGAAAAGTGACAGAAAATGATAATTAAAGACGCTATACTGGAAACCGTCTGCGGAATTACAAGTAAACTCCCGGAAAACTCATTTCCGGAGATTGCTATGGCGGGTAAATCTAATGTAGGAAAATCGAGTCTTATTAATAATTTGGTCTGCAGAAAAGCATTGGCCAGGACTTCTTCTGAGCCGGGCAAAACGCAGACCATTAATTATTATCTCATCAATAAGTGTTTTTATTTTGTTGATCTTCCCGGATACGGTTATGCAAAAGTCAGCAAAGAAACAAAAGAAAAATGGGGAAAGATGATAGAAAATTATCTGTATACCTCAAAACAGCTTAAGTCGGTCATCCTGCTTCTTGATATAAGACATGCTCCGGGCGAAAATGACAGAACTATGTATGACTGGATTGTTCAAAGCGGATTCACACCGGTCATTGTTGCCACCAAACTGGATAAATTAAAAAGATCCGAGGTCTCTAAGGCCATAAAAGAGATCAAAACAGGGCTTGGTCTTGACAGTTCCGCTGAAATAATAAAATTCTCTGCCAAAACAGGAGATGGCAGAGAAGAATTGCTGAATTTGATTGAATCAGTGGTCAGTCCGGATTAGTCATTAATGTTTTTAAAAGATATGAGTAGATTTCGCTGTTTTTATCTTTCCAGTTGCTAACCATAAGTTTTGCCTGTTCTTCATCAGGTACAGCCAGATCAATTGAAAGAAGTTTGGATTTGCCCTCCCTGACTTCGTAATGCACAACATAATCACCGGATGTTGATTTGTAATAGTCGGAGATATTGGCAACCTCGTTTCTCATTTTGAACCGGTTATCCTTCAGATACTTTTCTATATCCTCGATGATTATCGAGGGTATTTTTTTATCGAAAAAATCGAGGGTATTATCACCTTCTTCGGTGATTTCATATCTTGAGGTGTTGTGTATGGATTCGACGGAGATAAGAGATGCGTTTGTAAGCTCCGCAAGAACTTCTTTAAGCGTAAAGTAATTTGTATACTCCCTGCTTAAAAAGAACTCGGACAGCTGATTTTCCGTAAGAGGGAAATTGACCTGCCTGAGCATATGCAAAACCATCAGTTTGTATAATGTTTTCGGTTCATTATTCATGAGTAAACTATACCAACTGATTTCTTTTATTTCAAGCATTTATGTGATAAAATATAAGTACCTTTATTTTGGAGTACTGTGCCCGTGAGAGAAAAAATCAACAAGCTTGCTAAAGGCATCATAACTGACAGCACTCCACTTGTTTGTGTGGAACCAAATCAACTGCAATTCGAACTGATTGAGGGTGAAGCAAAACGGCAGGAAATAGAAATAACCGGAAAAGGCGGAGGATATGTTAAGGGATTAGCATACTCTTCAGATAAAAGAGTTTCTGTCCTCAATCCGACTTTCGGTGGATACAGCACAAAAATCATTATAGAAGGTCTGATTACGTCGTCTGACGATGACAGTCATATTGATTGCTCTATTACTCTTGTGACAAACGGTGGAGAATTTGATGTACCGGTTTCGATTATACGTAAGCCGGTTAGTTCTGATGATGTTCTTGAGGGCCTGCAGACAATAGAAGATCTCGCCCGCATAGCTAAAGAAGATAAAAACACTGCACTGAAAATCTTCCAATACAGGAATTTTATCAAAGCTCCGTGTATGCAGGATATAAGAGTACAGGCTCTTTATAATACTTTTTATCACAGCTCCAATAAAGAGATTGCGCTGGAACAGTTTCTTATAAGCTGCGGAATTGATCCGTCTGTATTCGACAAACCATTAAATGAATATAAATACGAAACCGAAGAGTCTTTATCCGGGGCTGATAATCGCTCTGTGGATAGTAATGACAGCTATGATATTGCCCGGAAGCGGAAACTGTATCTGAAACAGGCTTATTTCAATTATTCCAGACTGCGTCTTGCATATGAGATGGAAAGAGGAAACAGAGATGAACTGATTGCTCAGATGGATGCAGAGCTTAATAAGCTGGTTAACGTTCAAAGTATTTCCGAATATGCTTATCTGCTCAAATCGGAACTCATGTACATGTCAGGAGACTATGACAGAGCCAAAGCACTGGTTGAAAGTGTATCCGGTATTGTTACACAGAACAGACAGGAAATGCTGAAAGAGTACTTTCTGCTTGAATATATGAAACTTTTGCTTTATGAAAGCAAAGCAAAAACACAATCATTCATCAGATTATGCCATAAGTTTATTGAAGAAGAAAGAATGTATAATCTTTTCATCTTTATTTTAAACCTGGATGAGGAACTGAGGGCGGATGATAATAAACTGCATGATTTTCTTACAGACGTCTATAACTACGGTTCAAGAAGTCCCATGCTTTACTATCATTATTCCATGCTGCTCAATGATCATCCCGAATATCTGTACTCTCCGAAGGGAATAGATAATCAGGCTTTGAATTTCGCGCAAAAGTATCACGTGCTTTCCGACAGTATAAGTTCTGCTGTAATTAATGCATCGTGTCTGGCATTTATCAGGGCAGACAGAAGATCAGTCAGTGTCCATAAGACATATTCCGACGGCATTGATTTAGGATTGAACATTAACGGACTTTACGAATACTACATGTATTCTATTCCTCAGGATGATAATTATATAATATCCGACAAAGTCATCAATCATTACAAAGATGATGATTCTCTGGATCAGAATTCAAAAACAAGGTTATATGCAAATCTTGTAAAATACAAGAACCATAATTCAGGCATATACAGATCATATGAAAAAAGAATTGTAAACCTTGCCTTATCTTCACTGAAAGAAGGAAAAATCAGCATATATCTTGCAGATATATACAAGGGTGTTTTAAAACCGTATCTTTTGGATAAAGAGATTGCCTCGAAGCTTATTGATATTTGTAAATCATATGATATAAGAACAAATAATGCTTTTATCAGAAGCATTCTGGTTGTGTACCCCCAGTTCAGGACACCTGAAACATATATCTGTAAGGAAGGTAACACAATTCTGAATATTTATGATGACAATGCAGAACTGGTATTTCAGGATGCTTACGGAAACCGTTATTATGATATCAATTATACCAGAACAAAACTTATAGATTCTGATTCACTTGAAGCATATGCCGAGAAATCCGCGACGGATAACCGGTATATTGTTGCAGGGAAATGTAATGATTTATTAAATAAAAAGAATTTAAACGGAGATGATGTTGCGTTTCTCGAAGCAGCTATATACGAGCTTAATCTTTCGGATCAGTTTAAGGCAGGTATTATTTCTTCCCTTATCAGGTATTATAATCAGCACACAGCAAATGGTTATAATCCCGAGTTTATTTTAAAAATCGACAAAAATAATCTGACTGAAAATGAACGAAAGGATCTTTGTAACGCATATATATCCTGTAATTGTTACAGAGAGGCGTATGAACTGATTTCTTCGTTCGGTGTTGACGGAGTCAGTGATAAAAACTTAAAGATTTTATGTTCAAGGATGATTGCAGACGGGAAATCAGATTCCGACCGTACACTTTTAAGTCTTTGCCTGTATATTTTCAACAAGGAAATATATGATAATACCGTTTTAGAGTATCTTGCCGAAAACTATAACGGAAAGACGGAAACCATGTACCGTATTCTGAAAAAATGCATCGACAGCAAGACTGCTACGTTTGACCTGGAGGAACGTCTTCTTGCACAGATTATATTTATCAATGATTTTAATCATATCGATCAGGTTTTCGAATGGTATGTTTCCAGAAAAAATGTCAGTGAAAGTATACTGAAAGCATATTTCACTTTAAAATCGGTCGACTACTTTATAAATGAGGTGAATGTTGACCAGAAGGTGTTTGCATATCTTGAAAAAATGATAGAGGCAATACATGATAATCATGAAATTCCCGCTATTTATATGCTTGCACTGACCAGACAGTATTCAACCAGAACGAAACTGGATAAGGAACGTATTAATAAATCTGAGTTTTATATCAGGTTCCTTACTGATAAAGGGCTGATATTTCCTTATTTCAGTCAGTTCGGAAAGTACTTTTCTTTACCTTCCAGATTGAAGAATTCTGTGATTCTGGTATATAAATCAAAAAACAATTCGACTCCTGTGCTGAAATCAAGAATTACTCCGAATGAAGAGATTTTCCATCAGGATACTTTTTCAAACAGTTATATGGGGTTATTTATCAAAGAGCAGATTCTGTTTGAAGATGAAGAATGGGAATACTGTATCATTGACGGTACAGGAGATGATGCATTTGAGGTCAGAGGTTCTTTGAAAGTTGATATTTCAGATTCCGGCAGCGACCGATATTCATATATAAATTCCATCAGTCATCATCTTCAGAACAATGATGAAATGAGAACTACTGACGAAATCAAGAATTATATCCGGAAAGCTGAACTCAATAAGGAATTATTCGTAATTGACTGAATATAGAATATAAGAAGGGAGGGGTATACCATGGATAAGAAAATATTGGGTATTGATTTTTCTGATAACGGCATACTTCTGTCTTTTTATTCAGATGAAAGAAAATGGTATTATCCGGCAGCCGTAAGCAGAGATGAAATAAGCCATTCATGGCTCATCGGAAGAGCAGCATATGAATCAGCTCTGAACGGGACGGGTATAATAACGGATAAGCTCCTGACATTCCTTGATAAACATAAGACTACGACTTTGCATGGAGTCTCCTATACAGCAACAGAACTTGTCGGTAATTTCTTTAAAGCGATTATTAATGATGTGTGCTCTGATACTGATATACCGGATGAGATCGTTATCTGTGTACCCGATATTACAATGGGAATAATTAACAGTCTCACAGAGTGTATAAATTATCTCGGGATAAAAGGTACAAATGTACATATCATCAGCAGATCGGAAGCATTTATCTACTATTCAATGAGTCAGTCGCAGGATTTTCATAATAATAACGTTGCTTTGTTTTCACTTGAGGATAATGCTCTGACTTATTATGAAATGAAAACACAGCGAAAACCCAAGACTACACTGGTGTATGCCGAAAAAGTGCTGATGGATGAAAGCTTCAATATAGAAATCTCAAATACTGATGCCGGCGCCAAGCTTGCAGATCATATTCTGGTTTCCTGTGTAGAACGATTATTTAAAAATAAGGTTTTTTCAGCTGTTATACTTACCGGTAAGGGATTTCAGACTATCGACTGGGCACCCGAGTTTACAAAACTAATCTGCAAAAGAAGAAAAGTATTTTTAGATGACGAGATATTTTCAAGAGGTGCCGGATTCCGGGGTGCTGATATAGTCAGTGAAAGACCGGTATTCCAGTTTGTTCCGATCTGTGACGGACGTGTAGATTGTTCAATCTTTCTTACAATAAACAAGAAAGACCGTACTATGGCTTATCCTATTATCAATATCGGAGATCCATGGTATTCCATTGACAGACAGGTGAAGATTATTCCCACTGAGCGTAAAGAGATAGAACTGTCTGTAGTTCCGCTGGATGAGAGGATGAGAAGAACTGTCCATGTTCCTGTTCCGTTTCTGATACAACGTCCTGCAAGAACGACTGCACTTGGTTTGGGGCTTCATTTTTCGAATGCTCATGTTATGACGATAGATATCGAGGATCTTGGGTTTGGTGATTTCTATCCTTCATCACATCAGAAAATATCTCAGGAGGTGACGCTATGGGGTTGATCTTATGTGATGCAAAATCCGTATCGAATCCTTTTTATGTCAAAGAACTCGGCATAAACATCTATTCACTTGAGGAATTATGCTACCTGATAGTAAATTATCCTTTTATTTCCCTGGATAATTTCGCTGATGGAAAACTTGTTGATTTTGTTACCGGTGAACTTAGACTTCCGGTGCATGGTGATAGCAATGATGAAATAATTATATCGATATTGTATTGTTCGGATTATTATTCATATAAAGAAATCGACGAATTCAAGGAAAAGATAAGTGATCTGCGAAAGCTGTCAGGATTTGAGTTTATCAGTAAGAAAGCAGATTTTCTTTTCCGGCTGAAAATGTACGGAAAGGCAGAGTATTATTATAAAACAGCGTTGAAAGAGTCTGAACTTCAAAAGACAGATTCTGATTTCATAGCACAGTTATGGAAAAAAATCGGATGCTGCAGAGCGAATATGTTCCGGACAGACGCAGCGTATGATGCATTCAGAAATTCCTATGAGCAAAAAAGTGATGATTCAATATTAAGATATATATATTTTCTCTCTAAAGAGCAGTCCAATATAACAAGAAAACAGGAATTTCTTCAATTTCTGGATGACCGAGTCGATGACTCATGGGATAAAGAGTATGAGAATATGGTTTCTTCAGCGAGTCATTGTAAAGAAATCGATAAGCTTGAAAAATTGCTTGATACCGATTTGATCCGCCGTCGAAAGGTACTTGAAAACGAAGTGAAAAATCTGAAAACAGATTATAGAAATATGCTTTAATAAAGGAGATATTATGAAAGAACTTGAGAAAAACTACAATCCATCCGAAATTGAAGGTCGTATTTATGAAGACTGGTTACAGAATAAATACTTTCATGCAGAAGTAAATCCTAATAAACTGCCTTTTACCATTGTTATGCCGCCGCCAAACATCACGGGACAGCTTCATATGGGACACGCTCTTGATAATACAATGCAGGATATTCTTATCAGATATAAAAGAATGCAGGGTTACGAAGCACTTTGGCAGCCCGGTACTGACCATGCTGCAATTGCTACTGAGGTCAAGGTCATTAATAAGCTTAAAGAAGAAGGTATCAACAAGCAGGATTTAGGCCGTGAAGGATTTCTGGAAAAAGCCTGGGAATGGAGAGAGGAATACGGCAGCAGAATAATCCATCAGCTTCATAAACTCGGTTCCTCAGCTGACTGGGACAGAGAGCGATTCACTATGGACGAGGGATGCTCCAATGCTGTTCAGGAAGTATTCATCAGATTATACGAAAAAGGCTATATCTACAAAGGAAACCGCATTATCAACTGGTGTCCGGTATGCCATACATCCATTTCGGATGCAGAAGTTGAACATGTTGATCAGGACAGCTTTTTCTGGCACATAAACTATCCTGTTGTTGATGAACCCGGAAGATTTCTTGAGATTGCAACAACAAGACCGGAAACACTTCTCGGAGATACCGCAGTTGCTGTAAATCCCGAAGATCCAAGATATAAAGATCTTATCGGAAAGTATGTTAAACTGCCTCTTACTGACAGAGAAATCCCTGTTGTTGCGGATGAGCATGCAGATATGGAATTCGGTACCGGATGTGTTAAAATCACCCCGGCACATGATCCGAACGATTTTGAAGTGGGACTTCGTCATAATCTTCCTCAGATCAATATGCTCACTGATGATGCAACTATCCAGTATGAGGGGTCAAAATACAATGGTATGGACCGTTATGAGGCCCGTAAAGCTATGGTTGAAGATCTCAAAGAGCAGGGTCTTCTTGTAAAGATTGTTCCGCATACACATGCAGTCGGAACCCATGATCGATGCGGAACTACGATAGAACCTATGATCAAACCCCAGTGGTTTGTAAAAATGGACGAAATGGCTAAACCTGCCATAGCAGCTATAGAAAAAGAAGAGCTGAAATTTGTTCCTGAAAGTTTCACAAAGACTTACCTCCACTGGCTTAATAACATTAAAGACTGGTGCATAAGCCGACAGCTCTGGTGGGGACACCGTATTCCGGCATATTACTGTGATGAATGCGGTGAGATAGTAGTTGCGCGCGAAAAACCGCATGTATGTCCGAAATGCGGATGCACACATCTGACTCAGGATGAAGATACACTTGATACATGGTTCTCTTCTGCATTATGGCCATTCTCAACACTCGGATGGCCTGAGGATACACCTGAGATGAATTATTTCTATCCGACAGATGTGCTCGTAACCGGATATGATATCATCTTTTTCTGGGTTGTACGTATGGTATTCTCGGCGTATGAGCAGACCGGAAAGAGTCCGTTCCACACGGTTCTCATTCATGGCCTCGTTCGTGATTCACTGGGTCGTAAAATGAGTAAATCTCTCGGAAACGGTATTGATCCGATTGAAGTTATAGACAAGTATGGTGCCGATGCACTCAGGATGACATTGATTACCGGAAATGCTCCCGGCAATGATATGCGTTTTTACTGGGAGAGAGTTGAAGCAAGCCGTAATTTCGGCAACAAAGTATGGAATGCTTCAAGATTTATTATGATGAACCTTGAGGATGGCAAGATAGTTTCACAGCCTTCCGAACTGCAGCTTTCCGATAAATGGATTCTTTCAAGATGTAATAATGTTGTCAGGGAAGTAACCGAGAATCTCGATAAATACGAACTGGGTATAGCTCTGTCCAAGATTTATGATTTTATCTGGGAAGAGTTCTGTGACTGGTACATCGAAATGGTCAAGCCTCGTCTCTGGAACAAAGAAGATACAACACGTGACGCTGCTTTATGGACACTTATTACCGTACTGAATAAATCTCTCAAACTGCTTCATCCGTTTATGCCTTTCATCACGGAGGAGATATATAAAAATCTGAACGAAGATGAGAAATCCATTATGGTATCACCATGGCCGGTATATGATCAGGCGTTTAGTTTTGGAAAAGAAGAAAAAGAAGTCGAGACAGTTAAAGAAGCCATACGTGTAATCAGAAATCTCAGGACAAATATGAATGTTGTCCCCGGCAGAAAAGCTTCTGTTCATATTATTCTTAATGATAAAAACCTTGAAGAAAGCTTTGCAAGCTGTTCGGATTTCTTTAAGACTCTTGCAAGTGCGAGTGAAATGATACTTCAGAAAGATAAGACAGGAATAGCAGAAGATGCCGTATCGGCATTGATACCGGGGGCAACAATGTTCATTCCTCTTGAAGATCTGGTGGATTTCAAAAAAGAAACAGAAAGACTATCAAAAGAGGAGGATCGTCTTCTCAGTGAGATCAAGAGATCAAACAACATGTTGAGCAATGAAAAATTTATTTCAAAAGCTCCAGAATCAAAAATCAACGAAGAAAAAGAAAAACTGGTTAAATATGAAACTATGCTTAAACAGGTAAGAGAACAGCTTAGCGTTTTGAGGGCTAAACAATGATTAATTTCGATGAAGAAATAAATAATTTCAAACCAAGCCTGGAAATATCAAAAGTTGAGGAAGCGATTGTCCACAGCGATATCACGGATGTTCAGGACATCATGCTTGAAATGTTAAAAAACATTTCCAAGGAGTGATTATGGATATAGCAAGAAGATGTTTTTACATCTCCAACAGCTATTATAATAAAGGTCTTAAATCAGCCCGGGAAAAGAATCTGACAGATGCGACTGAAAATCTAAAAAAAGCTCTTCAGTTCAATAAAAGAAACATAGATGCCAGAAACCTCCTGGGACTGATTTATTACCATATCGGGGAAGCCTCGGATGCATTGGTTCAGTGGGTGCTGAGCCTTAATATGCAACCGCAGAATAATGATGCTGACCGGTTTTTGAATGAAGTCCAGCGTCAGAGCGGATTACTTGATTCATACGAACAGGCTATAATAAAGTTCAATCAGGCGCTGGAACTGGCTCAGAACGGAACGGATGATCTCGCAATACTCCAGCTTGCTAAAATAGCCGAAACCCACAAATCCTACATGAGAGCACATCTGCTTCTGGGTCTGTTGTATATGGAAACCGGAGACTATCCTAAAGCCTACAGAAGCTTCCAGAATGTTATCAGAATAGACAGGGGCAATCTACTTGCATTAAGATGCATTGAAGAACTCAGGAGCTATCAGAAGAGTTCAAAGGGGTCTAAGAAATCTATTACCAAAGTTATTAATCCGGAAAAAGCCAAAGAGGATTCGGATATTATTATTCCTGAACCTTATAAGGAACATCAGGCTTTGCTTACAGCCGGAAATGTGCTCATCGGATTGCTTATAGGTATAGCCAGTGTTGTTTTTATTTATCTGCCTGTAAAAGAAGCTGCAATTTCCAGAGAATATAACAAACAGGTTATCAATGTCAGTCAGCAGCTTTCGGGAGCCAATAATGAACTGAAACAAAAGGAAGAAGAGGAAAGCAGTATACACGAAGAAATGGCTCGTATTCAGGATCAGATGGACAGCATCAACGATGTAAATGATGAAAAACGTCTGAATATGCAGATTCTAATGGGTTCAATTCGGGCATATGATGCAGGAAAAATCGAGGAATCCGCAAAGCTGTTCGCAGAAATCAATCCTGATCTGATTGAGGATGTTTCCGAAGCTGAAGACGAGTCCGGAGTATCCATACCTTCTCCTGTTGCATACTATAATGAGCTAAAGACCTATTTTGATGATGACGGATATGTTGCCATAACCCATAACGGAGATAAGTTCTATGAGGATCAGGATTATCAAAGTGCTATGGACTGTTATGATTTGAGTATTTCAGTACATCCGAATAATCCGGTTGCCATCTACAAAAAAGGTTTGTGTTATTTCCAGATGGGAGACAGAAAAAAAGCTAATGAAATGTTTACGGAAGTAATTGATAATTATCCGGATCACGATGTTGCAGAAATGGCAAGAAAAGAGCGGGGAGTTTAATCCCGCTCTTTTTTTCAACTAAAAAGCGACCGTGCTCGGCGCGAGCATATCGCAAGCGATATGCTTTAGTCTGTTTTTTAATCCGGAGGTGGAGGTTCAACCAATCCGGGCCCTGTAAACTGCTCGGGTTCTTTAGGCGCTCTGGGAGCAACAAATCCCGGTCCGTAACCCTCGGCATCGAACGGGTCTACGGTTTCTGTTTCAGGCTCCGGAGGAATATAAGTCAAATCATCTGTATATTCGGATTCGTCCGGCACGATTATACCGGTTTCTGTATGATGATTACATATGTTGTGTGGTTCCGTTCCGATTGCAAAATACTCCGTATATGATGGATTCCCTCTGGTATCAAGTGCACAATAGTCAGTAGGTATAAATCCTGATTTCCGACAGACAGTAGCTCTGGTTACTGACTCCGGAACCGGAAAACCGGGATCTTCAAGCCCTTCATGTACTCTTGTCATTATATTTTTCCATATCTGTTTGTGGAATGATGTCTGACCCGAAAGAGTATTCTCATTGTTATCATAACCGGCCCATACCGTAGCGGTGTAATAAGGTGTAAATCCGGCAAACCATATATCAAAGCTGTTGGTTGTGGTTCCTGATTTTCCTGCACAGCTCATTCCGTCCAGATGCGCAGCCGTAGATGTGGAGTTGACACTCATTTCATCACTGGTATACAGTCGTTTGGGCAGCATGGAATCCTTCATGGCATCGGTGAGAAGGAATGCCGTGGATTCATTGAATACCTGAACCGGTTCTTTTTTGACTTCATATATAACTTTGCCGTTATGATCAAGTATTTTAGTGAAAAATTTCGGCTTTATGTACTTACCGTTGTTTGCGATTGCAGCATATGCACCGGTTAGTTCGAGATTACTTACACCAAGCGTGATACCTCCCAGAGCAGTGGCAGCGTTATAATCTGAATCCGTAAGAGTAGTAATACCTAAACGGCGACAGTAATCTATGGCAAGTTCCGGTCCTACGGTTTCGATCAGGCATCGCACGGCAATAATATTCATTGAATAAACTATACCATCACGTATGTTGCACCAACCTGCATATCCGGATGAATACCAGTTTCTGAAAGTTTTGGAACCGACGGTGTACGGAGCGTCATAATAAACCGTTGCAAGCGTTGCCCCGCAGGCATCGATCGCAGGTCCGAAAGCGGAGATAACCTTAAAAGTCGATCCGGGCTGTCTCAGGGAATTAGTTGCCCTGTTAAGTGTAAGAGATGCTTTTTTTGTTCCGCGTCCTCCGGATATTGCTTTGACATATCCGGTAGTATGATCCATGATAACAAAGCTTACCTGAGGCTCAAGGGTTGTAACAAGCGACTCACCGACAACTTCATCATCCTCGCCAACTATGCTGTCACGGTATTCGTCAACAGCTGCCTTTGCTTCTTCCTCTGTTTCATAGAGAGTGATAAATGTCTTGTCATTGACTTTTGCCCATTCTTTCATTGTTTTTTCGGAATAATGGGAAGTCTCGCCATGTTTATCTTTTACTGACAGCCTGTATTGAATGGCATATTTTGAGGAAACATAGTTATCCGGATTATTGACTTCGGAATCCACGATTTCCTGAATATCGGGATCCTGAGTCGTATATATTGACAGTCCGCCGCTGTAAAGCATATTGTGAGCCTGTGTATCTGTATATCCGAATTCATCTTTCAGCACCTGGGTAACCTGATCTACCAGCTCATCGGTAAAATATGAATATGTTTTTATATTTTCTTTTGATACAATATCAACATTCTGAATTCTGTCATATACAGGATCCTCTAAAGCTTCCAGTCTTTCTTCTTCAGAGATATATCCCTGATCCTCCATGTATTGGAGTATTACTTCACGTTTTTCGGCATTTTTTTCTTTGCCGGTTATGGGGTTGAGTTTTGAAGGATTCTGAGTAATACCTGCAATTACGGCGCACTCGGAAAGGGTCAGTTCGGAAACATCCTTATCAAAATATCTTTTGGCTGCGACTTTTACCCCGAGAGAGTTGTTGCCGAGGTTAATGGTATTTAAATAGTTGGTCAGGATCAGCTTTTTATCCATTACTTTTTCAAGTTCGACAGCAAGATACTGTTCCTGGAATTTACGTTCAAGCTTTTCTCCGAAACTCTTTTCAAAACCTCCGTTGAACACATTGTTTTTTATAAGCTGCTGAGTAATGGTTGAGCCACCGCCTTCTGAATTACCGGTGAGGACACCCTTTGCAGCACGAAAGATAGCACGTGTATCAATGCCGTTATGTTCCCAGAAACGTGAATCCTCAATAGCTACGAAAGCATCAATAAGGTCCTGCGGCAATTCATCATAGGTAACCTCGGCACGGTTTGAACCTTCCATAACCAAAGTGTCGGTAAGCTGACCCTTAGCATTGTATACCGTTGTAGCATATCCCATCGGTACGATACTCTCCATGCTGATTTCAGGTGTATTGTCTATGATTCCCATAAATACACCGACACCTGCACTCAACCCGAAAATGGTAAGCAAAATAACAGCAACAAGTACGATCTTTAAAACCCAAACGATTACCTTGTTGAAGTATTTTCTGGAGTTTGTTTTATTGTCTTTCAGCTTTTTTTCAACAGCATTTTTTGAAAAATCCATAATGCCCCCAAACAAAATTATTATACCAAAACAATGGTAAAAGTTCTATAATGGATGTATGAAGAATACTTACAATATATTGTATTCCGGTGGTTCCGGTAGAATAGAAGAAAAAAAGTCCGTATTTATTGCGGATGTACGCCCCGTGCATAATGATGACGAAATATCAGCATTTATGGACGAAACAAAAAAGAAATACTGGGATGCCAGCCATCACTGTTACGCATATGTCCTGAGCGGCGAACCGGCGCCAAAAAAGTTTTCCGATGCCGGTGAACCTTCCGGTACTGCAGGTAAACCGATTCTGGATGTTATTGAGGGTAACGGTCTGCACGACATAATGATCATAGTGACAAGATATTTCGGTGGCACCTTGCTTGGTACCGGAGGTCTTGTAAGAGCTTATCAGGCCGCTGCCAGAGAGGGTATTGCTGATTCTGTTATTACCGAAAGGCATGACGGCATTCTTCTCAGATATACGATTGATTACGATTTATACGGTAAACTTCGGAAAATGTCGGAAAATGAACCGATGTATCTGCTGGACCCGGAGTTTACAGACCGTATAAATTTAAATATTGCAGTAGACAAATCCGATTCTGAGAATATAATAGATAAGGTTGAAGAGTTGAGTGCTGCAAAAGCAGAATTAACAGACAAACAGGATATTAGTTTTATATACATCAATGGTAAGGTTGAGATTTTATGAAGATTAAAAGAGATAATGTCAGAAATGTAGCCATCATCGCACACGTAGATCACGGAAAAACTACCCTTGTCGATCAGCTTTTGAGACAGAGCGGTATCTTCAGAGCTAATCAGGAGCTTGTTGACCGTGTCATGGATTCGAATGATATAGAGCGTGAACGCGGTATAACCATATTGTCAAAAAACACGGCCGTTACATATAAAGATACTAAAATCAACATTATCGACACACCCGGACATGCTGATTTCGGAGGAGAAGTTGAGCGCGTACTTAAGATGGTAAACGGAGTAATTCTGGTCGTAGATGCATATGAAGGAGTTATGCCCCAGACAAAATTTGTTCTTAAGAAAGCTATCGAACTCGATCTTGATATCATCTGCTGCATCAATAAATGCGACCGCGCGGAAGCCCGGGCAGACGAAGTCGTAGATGAAGTACTGGAACTCCTTATGGATTTGGAGGCAAATGACAGACAGCTAGAATGTCCGTTTGTATTTGCAAGCGCAAGAACAGGATGGTGCAGATATTCACTTGATGACAGCAACAATGATATGGTTCCGCTGTTTGAAACCATAATCAAATCAATACCTGCTCCGGAAGGTGATCCTGAAGCAGATACACAGGTCCTTATCAGTACCATAGATTACAATGAATATGTAGGTCGTATCGGTGTAGGCAAGGTGGATAACGGGACCATAAAGGTAAACCAGGAATGCGCTATAGTCAATCATCATGAGCCTGATAAACTCAGAAAAATAAAAATAGGAAAACTGTATGAGTTTGACGGACTGGCCAGAGTAGAAGTGAATGAAGCTACTGTAGGAAGTATAGTAGCTATAAGCGGTATTAGCGATATTCATATAGGAGATACTATAACTTCACCTGAAAATCCCAAGGCTATTCCTTTCCAGAAAATTTCCGAACCTACCATATCTATGTTCTTTATGGTTAATGATTCGCCTCTTGCTGGACAGGAAGGTAAGTATGTCACATCCCGACACATACGTGACAGACTTTTCCGTGAACTTAATACAGATGTTTCACTCAGAGTCGAAGAGACGGATTCACCGGATACATATAAGGTCAGCGGTCGAGGTGAACTGCATCTTTCGGTACTCATTGAAAATATGAGAAGAGAGGGATATGAGTTTGCAGTAAGTAAAGCTGAAGTAATCTATAAATACAACGAAAACAACCAGAAACAGGAACCGATGGAGATAGCTTATATAGATGTTCCAGAAGCATACACGGGTTCGGTTATACAGAAGCTGACAGCACGAAAAGGTGATCTGATGGGAATGACGCCTATTCACGGTGGATATACGAGGCTCGAATTTTCCATACCCTCAAGAGGTCTTATAGGTTACAGAGGAGAATTCATGACCGATACAAAGGGTGAGGGAATCATCAATACCGAGTTCGACGGATACGCGCCTTTCAAGGGGGAAATGTTCTACAGAAGAAACGGTTCAATCATCTGTTTCGAAAGCGGGGAATCCATCACCTATGGATTATTCAATGCTCAGGAAAGAGGAGAGCTCTTCATCGGTCCCGGACAAAAAGTATATGCAGGGATGATCATCGGACAAACCGGTAAATCAGAAGACGTAGAGATTAACGTTTGTAAAACGAAAAAACTCACCAACACCCGTTCATCGAGTGCCGATGAGGCTTTAAGACTTGTTCCGCCCAAGATCATGAGTCTTGAGCAGAGTCTGGAATTTATAGACACAGACGAGCTTCTTGAAATCACACCGCAGAATCTCAGAATCAGAAAAAAGATTCTTGATCCGGTGCTTCGGAAGAGAGCTATGTTTAAAACAAAATCTCAAATGTGAAAATCCTTAAAGAATGTGGGGTAGGAAACTGCCACACATTCTTTGTTTTTTACTTTAAGACCCGGAATGATATGTGTCAGAATTAAAAATGACATTGCAATCCTATGGTCAGCGTACGAATCAATTTCTGCTGCCTGCATATCTTCGGGCATAGTTCCGGTTATATCCATACCATCGGCTCTTTCGGATACGTTTACACCTATGGATTTAAGTCCCTGTATGACGGAATTGATCCGGTCGGACTCCTTTAGCCTTAATTCGGAGGAATCACGTATTTCGGTTTTTCCTTCGGCAAATGCAGCAAGAACCGCCAGCAGAGGAATCTCATCAATTACTCTTGGAATAACCGGATTTTTTATGCTTGTTCCGTATAATGCCGAATTTCTGACATGTATATCTGCAACGGGTTCATTTGCAAAAGACTTTTTGTTTTTTATCTGAACCTGAGCCCCCATAGAGCGTATGACATCTATAAAGCCGGTTCTGGTTTCGTTGATTCCTACATTTTTTATGATAATTTCCGCTCCGGGAGATATTAAGGTTTCTGCAATATGATATGCCGCCGAACTTATATCCCCGGGTATTATTATTTTCTTTCCTTTAAGTGTTTTGCCGAAATAATCGAGCATGAGTTCTGTATGATTTCTGCTTTTCCCGGGATCATTGATTACCGAATTGCGTTCAGCAAATAAATCTGCAAGCATTATAGCTGATTTTACCTGTGCACTTGATACCGGCATGGTATAGTTTATAGAGTGCAGTTTTCTGCCTGAAATATGATAAGCATTACCTTCCCTGGTAATTAAAGCTCCCATTTGTGAAAGAGGAATGATTACACGGTCCATGGGCCTTTTCATCAGACTTTCATCTCCGGTAAGATATGAATCGAATTCCTGACCGGATAGAATCCCCATCAGCAGGCGCATGGTTGTAGCACTGTTACCGCAGTCGATTATATACGATGGTTTTTTCAGCCCGTTTATTCCATGACCTAAGACTGTCAGACTTTTTTCCTCTTTAAGCACTGTAATACCCAGACTTCTCATTGCGGAGACAGTCGACATGGTATCATCACAAACAAGAGGATTGATTATACGAGTCTTTCCTCTTGCTAAAGATCCTATGATTATAGCTCTGTGAGTGATGGATTTATCACCGGGAACACTGATTTTTCTGATCTTTTTCTTCATGTTTCAATTGTAATTTTTATATGGAAATATGTCAAACACTCGCATGGAAAATACCTTTATGATATAATGAAAAAGTGGAAATAATCAGTGATAATACGGATTTCATATTACCGGTACGCACAGTAGTCTCCATAGGAAAATTCGACGGTGATCACCTTGGCCATCAGAGAATATTTGAGGAAATGCGTGCAATCAAACAAAAGTACGGGCTGAAGATGGCAGCCTTTACTTTTGTTTATCCGGGCAATAAGCAAATTGCTTCTATGGGAGAAAAACACCTTTCTCTTGAGGATGAAGGAATTGATTATCTGATTGAATATCCATTCACTGATGAAATACGTATGACCGACGGTCATGAATTTTTAAAAAACCTCCTGATTGATAAGATGAAGATGGCATGGATCGTTGCAGGAGATGATTGCTCTTTCGGGTATAATAAGTCCGGAAATGCGGAATTGCTTCGAAAGTTTTCTTCGGTTTATGATTATAAAGTAACTATTATTCAAAAGATACAATTCAACGATACTGATATAAGTTCTACTATGATACGACAGTTGCTTTCCGAGGGAGATGTCGACAGGATTTATAAAGTAAAAGGAAATTATTATTCTCTTTCCGGGCAGGTTGAGCATTATAAGAATCTTGGAAAAAAGCTCGGATTTCCTACTGCCAATATCTCACCGCCCGGAGACAAGATTCTTCCCAAACCGGGTGTTTACGCTACAACAACACAGCTTGAAGACGGAAGAGTACTGTCATCCATGACGAATATCGGGTACAATCCCACCGTCTGTGAATCAGATATCACAGGTATAAAATGCGAAACACATATTTTTGATTTTGATGAAGATATTTACGGACAGATAATAAAAGTTGCATTTATTCGGTTTATAAGAGAAGAGAAACGATTTAATTCACTAGATGCTTTAAAAATTCAGCTTCAAAAGGATAAAGATGTAATCAAGCAATGTTTTAATCAGAATTACATGGTGAAAGGAGAAACATAATGAGCAGATCAAAGATTGCACTCGGTATCGAATTCGGGTCTACACGTATCAAATCAGTCCTGATCGATATGAATCACAAAGTCCTTGCAAGCGGTTCCTATACATGGGAAAACGAGCTTACGGATAATTTATGGACATATAAGCTGGAAGATGCTGTCAAAGGTTTGCAGGCAAGTTATGCCGATTTGAATTCGGACTATGAGAAAAACTTCGGTGAACCGCTTACCGAAATCGATTCAATAGGTATTTCCGGTATGATGCACGGATATATAGCGCTTGACAAAGATAATAATCAACTGTTTCCTTTCCTGACATGGAGAAACACCAATACAGGAAAAGCAGCCGACGAGCTATCGGAACTGCTTGATTTCAATATGCCGATGAGATGGAGTGTTTCTCATCTTTATGAGCAGATACTTGAGAATGCAGCTCACGTTTCGCAGATTTCCCATCTCTTTACACTGGCAGGATATATTCATTATCTTCTGACCGGAAAAAAGGTTGTCGGCATTGATGAGGCATCCGGCATGTTCCCGTTTGACTGTGAGAGTATGAGTTATGACAAGGAAAGAGTGGAAAAGTTCGATACGCTGATAGCCGGTAAGGGATATTCGTGGAAGCTTCTTGATATACTTCCTCAGCCTGTTGCTGCAGGATGTGATGCAGGAACACTTACAGAAGAAGGTGCAAAACTGATAGATCCGAGCGGAAAACTAAAGGCCGGATGTATCATGGCACCTCCTGAGGGAGATGCCGCAACCGGAATGGTATGTACAAATGCGGTCGAACCCGGCACAGCAAATCTTTCTGCCGGTACGTCAACATTTCTTATGCTTGTTCTGAATAAGAATTTAAGTAAAGTTTACCGTGAAATCGATATTGTAAATACTCCCGGCGGAAAACCTGTTGCCATGATTCATCTCGGGAACGGTGCATCCGAAATAGATGCATGGGTCAATATGTTCCATGAAATGAGTGTAAGGGCCGGGCAGCCGATTGAGATCGGTAAGATTTACGAAACGGTTTTCAGTGCAGCGCTTGAAGGAAAAGCAGACGCTGATAATATAATTGTATACAATTATCTGGCCGGTGAAGCTGTCATGGACTGTCCGGAAGGAAGACCGCTTATGGTCAGAAAGCCGGAGTCAAAACTTACACTTCCTAATTTTATGCGTTCGAACATCTATGGTGTATTTGCCGCAATAGCAAGCAAAAACAAGATATTCGATGAAGAGGGAGTTGAGAGAAAATCTCTTACAGGACACGGAGGACTCTTCAAGACAACAAATGCATCACAGAAGTTCCTGTCAGCAGCATTAAATGTTCCCGTTACGGTAAATATCAATGCCGGAGAAGGCGGTCCCTACGGAATGGCTGTACTCGCAGCATATCAGATAAATAAAGATAACGGTGAGAGCATAGATGATTATCTTAAAAACAAAGTTTTCAGCCAGGTAGATTCAACAACTGTTATGGCCGGGCCCGAAGACGTTGAAGGATATGCAAAATATCTGGAAGCTTACGAAAGCGCACTTAAACTCGAAAAAGAAAGTGCTGCCTGTCTCAAGTAATTCGTTCTTGCTTAAACCAATATTAAGCGTATAATATTAAATGGTTAATTTATAGAACATAATATAAATATATATATGGAGGAAAAGATGGACAAGAAAAAGTTGGCACTTTCAGCTGCGAAAGCTAGACTCGATGCAGTAACGATGGTTTACAAAGCAGCATCAGGACATCCGGGCGGTTCATTGAGCTGTATCGATGTTCTCACATATCTCTATAATGAAGAGATGAATGTTACTCCTGAAACATATCAGGATCCGGATCGTGACAGATTCGTTATGAGTAAGGGTCACTGTTCACCTGCAATGTATTCAGTACTTGCAGAGAGAGGATTCTTCCCGGTATCAGATCTCGATCAGTTCCGTCGTATTGACTGCCATATGTCAGGTCACGTTGAGATGAGCATTAAAGGCGTTGATATGAGTACCGGATCTTTAGGACAGGGTGTTGCTGTAGCCGGAGGTATGGCACTGGCAGGCAAAATCAACAATAAAGATTACAGAGTATATGCAATCCTTGGTGACGGTGAACTTGCAGAAGGTGAAGTGTGGGAAGCAATGATGTCAGCTGCAAAGTACAGTCTCGATAATTTCTGTATCTGTGTTGATGTGAATGGACTCCAGATCGATGGCGCAACAAAAGATGTTATGCCTACAGAACCGCTTGACAAGAAATTCGAAGCATTCGGATGGCATGTTGTAAAATGCGATGCACATGATTTCGATTCAATCAAGGCAGCATATGATGAAGCTAAGGCTACAAAAGGCCAGCCGACTGTTGTTCTTGCTAAGTCTGTTAAAGGCAAGGGCGTAAGCTTTATGGAGAATCAGGTTGGATGGCACGGCAAAGCTCCGAACGATGAGCAGTATGCTCAGGCAAAGGAAGAGCTTGAAGCAACTATAAAGAGTCTGGAGGGTTGAAACAATGGGAGATAAGATTGCTACACGTCAGGCATATGGAAAAGCACTTGCTAAATTTGCCGATAAATATCCGGAACTTGTTGTACTTGATGCTGACCTTGCTGGTGCAACAATGACCAAGTTTTTTAAGGATGCCTGCCCGGACAGATTCTTTGATATGGGAATCGCCGAAGCCAATATGATAGGAACAGCAACCGGTCTTGCATTATGCGGACTTAAACCGTTTGCAAACTCATTTGCTATCTTTTCAGCAGGAAGAGCATGGGAGCAGGTAAGAAACTCCGTTGCATATCCACAGATCAATGTTAAAGTAGTAGGTTCACACGGTGGACTTTCAGTAGGTGAAGACGGTGCAACACATCAGTGTATCGAAGACTTTGCTATTATGAGAGCAATCCCGGGTATGACGGTTCTCTGTCCTTGCGATGCAAATGAGATGGAGCAGGCTGTTGAGGCACTCATCAATTATGATAAGCCGGCTTATATGCGTCTCGGACGTCTTGCCGTTGAGACCGTTACAGACCAGATTCCGGATTACAAGTTCGAAATCGGAAAGGGTGCTGTTCTTAAGGACGGTACTGATGTAACTCTTGTTGCAGTAGGAATGAACGTACAGATGGCACTTGAAGCTGCAGAGATTCTTGCCGCTGAAGGCATTTCCGCAAGAGTTGTTGATATGCATACAATCAAACCTCTTGATGAGGCTCTTGTACTTAAATGTGCAAAAGAAACCGGTGCTATTGTTACTTCCGAAGAAGCAACAATCAAAGGAGGTCTTGGATCGGCAGTTGCAGAGCTTATTGCCGAATCAGATGTAAGAGTTCCCGTTATCAGACACGGAGTTAATGATTGCTTCGGAAGATCAGGCAAGGCTCCACTTGTCCTTGAGGCATATGGAATTACTGCTGCTGAAATTGCAAAGAAAGCAAAAGAAGCTATCGCAAAGAAATAATTTGATATAATAGAGTTAAAGGCAAGGGACTAACCCTTGCCTTTTTTGTATCACATGAAATTGCACTGCATTTACTATTTATAAAATGCTCCGCGGGATACGCTTATTATGCAAAAGTATTATGCCGCTGAAGCATCCGTTCCCGGTGCATGCATATCGCAGGCGATATGCTTTTTTTGACATAAAAAAGTGTCTTCGACACTTCAACTCCCCTGCCCCTCAATCTTGAGGGGT
>JAUNOA010000030.1 GCA_030531245.1 Lachnospiraceae bacterium | reverse complement strand
ATTAATGAGGACTGCGGCATTCTGCGATGCTTGCATCAGCAGAATGACATAGGACGAATGCCGTACATCGAGACGACAGTCGAGATGATATAATGAAGTGAGAAAAATCCGGGAGGATTATTATGAGACTTGTAGTAAAAATCGGAACATCCACAATAGCGTATCCGTCAGGCGGACTGAATATAAGACGTATGGAATCCATATGTAAGGTGCTCAGTGACCTGAAGAATTCCGGAATCGAAATCATACTGGTAACATCGGGTGCCATCGGTATGGGAGTCGGCAAACTGGGACTGTCAGGCAGACCGGATGACATGCCGACAAAGCAGGCCTGTGCCGCGGTCGGTCAGTGCGAGCTCATGTATGTATATGACAGGATGTTCTCTGAGTATAATCATACAGCCGGACAAATCCTGATTACGGGATCACTTCTCAAGCATCTCGACAGGATGGAGAATTTCACAAATACTTTAAATAAACTGCTTGAAATGGGAGCATTGCCTATCATTAACGAAAATGATACCATCGAAACCGAGGAAATCGTAATCGGTGATAATGACACACTGGCTGCAGTAGTGGCAGTTGCTTCAGGAGCTGATCTTTTGGTCCTGCTTTCGGATGTGGACGGACTTTATTCACGCAATCCGAATGAAAACAAGTATGCAGAACTCATAGAGGTTGTAAATGAAATCACTCCTGAAATAGAAGCACTTGCGGGAGGAAAAGGAAGTGCTCTCGGAACAGGAGGGATGATCACTAAAATCCGTGCAGCACAGCTGTGTCTGGAAAACGGATGTGATATGATCATCACCAACGGTTCAAAACCGGAACTGCTGTATAATATTCAGGAAGACAAACCTTTCGGAACAAGATTTATATGTAAATGATAATGACAGGAGAAACCATGACTACACAGGAAATTCTTGAATGCGCAAAGGCAGCTAAGTCTGAACTCGCATTGCTCACAACAGAGAAAAAAAATGAAGCACTGCTGGCCATGGCAGATGCTCTTGTCGACAATATTCCTCAGATACTTGAGGCCAATTCGTCTGACATGGAAGCTTCGAAAGACAGGTTTTCTGAAGTTATGCTGGACAGACTACGCCTCGACGAAGGCAGGATACATGCTATGGCGGCAGGTATAAGGGATGTCACAAAACTTCCCGATCCTGTGGGAAGAGTTATCAGCAGAATCGAAAGACCGAACGGTATGGTTATTGAGAAAAAATCAGTACCGCTGGGAGTTCTTGCAATCATTTACGAGAGCCGCCCTAACGTGACTTCTGATGCGGCGGCACTTTCATTAAAGAGCGGGAATGTGTGCGTGCTCAGAAGCGGCAAAGAAGCTTTCAGAAGTGCCGATGCGATAGTTGAAGCGATGAGAGCCGGACTGCAAAAACTGGGGCATTCAGAATCATTTATTAACCTTATACAGGATACGACCAGACAGAGTGCCATGGAACTTATGAAGGCTGATAAGTATGTCGATATGCTTATCCCGCGCGGTGGAGCCGGACTTATTCGTGCCTGTGTGGAAAATGCTACCGTACCGTGCATACAGACCGGAACAGGAATCTGTCATATCTACGTTGATTCGGATGCCGATCAGGAGATGGCTCTTGATATAATCGATAATGCCAAGACAAGCAGGCCGTCTGTCTGCAATGCCGAGGAGGTTTTGCTGGTTGCAGAGGATATTGCCGGAGAGTTCCTGCCGAAGCTGAAAAAGCGCCTGGTGGATGAGAGAATAAGAAAAGGTCTGAAACCGGTTGAACTCAGACTGTGTGAAAAAGCATCTGCAGTTATCGACGGGATAAGAGCCGGAGATGATGATTTTGATACCGAGTTTCTGGATTATATTCTTGCGGTCAAGGTAGTCAGGGATGTCAGAGAAGCCGTCGAACATATCGGAGCACATTCCACAAAACACAGCGAAGCAATCATTACATCGGATGATGCGGCGGAAGACTTTTTCACATCGATGGTTGACAGTGCATGTGTCTATGTGAACACATCCACACGGTTTACTGACGGAGGGGAATTCGGACTAGGATGTGAGATGGGCATTTCAACCCAGAAGCTTCATGCGAGAGGTCCGATGGGACTTAATGAACTGACTACGTACAAGTATATAATCACAAGTGACGGACAGATAAGATAAGGAGAATGGTATGATTAAATATAAAGTCGGTTTTATAGGATGCGGAAATATGGGAGGTGCTCTTGTAAAAGCAATCTCACAGAAAATATCACCGGATCTTATTGCTGTTTCCGGAAAGACCAGAGTTAATTCCGATAAACTGGCAGATGAACTTGGAGTGATAAGTACCACACATGAGGATGTTGTAAAAAACAGCAAGTGGATCTTTATTGCGGTTAAACCGCAGCAATACCCGGAAGTCCTTCCTGAAATCGGTAAGACTCTGAAGGAAAGAAAAAACGGATATGTTATCGTGTCCATGGCCGCAGGTGTAACAACACAGACCATATGCGAATTGCTGGGAATGCAGGTACCGCTTATAAGAATAATGCCGAACACCCCTGTATCGGTAGGTAAGGGTATGACGCTGTATGCCCCGAATGAGCTTTTGACAAAAACAGGAACAGAGGAGTTCTGTGAATTGATGGAGAATTCAGGTATAGTGGATCCTCTTGAAGAAATGCTGATAAATGCCGGATGTTCGGTTTCCGGATGCGGGCCGGCATTTGTATTTATGTTTATAGATGCGATGATTAAAGCGGGAGTAAAATGCGGACTTCCGGAGGACAAGGCAAGGATTTATGCCATACAGACAATAATCGGAAGCGCGGAGCTTCTCAAGGAAAGTCAGACAGATCCGGAAGTACTTAAGAAGGCGGTCTGCAGTCCCGGGGGTTCAACCATAGAGGGTGTTAAGGAACTTGAAACAAGAGAATTTGCCGAGGCAGTAATTGCTGCAATAAAGGCCTCATATGATAAGAATGTCCTGCTCGGACAGAAATGAAATAAGGAGGATATTATGGCTGAATTAATTATTACGGAACAGAATTTTGAACAGGAAGTTTTAAAATCGGATATACCTGTACTTGTTGATTTCTGGGCAACATGGTGCGGGCCGTGCAGAATGCTGGCACCGGTGATTGCAGAGATAGCGGAAGAAAATGAAGGAAAGATCAAGGTCGGAAAGGTTGACGTGGATGAGCAGCAGGGGCTGGCAATAAAATTCGGCGTAAATGTGATACCGACAGTCATGGCTTTCAGAGACGGAAAACTTCTTGATAAGTCGGTGGGATTTGTTGCAAAAGAAGAACTGCTTAAACTGTTTGATTGATTTTAATGAAAACGAAACGAATTGCAATTGACGGAATAATGGCGGCATTATATGTAGTGCTTGGATGTCTGTCACTTGATCTCGGGATGATGAAGATCTCTTTCGAAGACTTTCCGGTTATCCTGGCGGGACTGATGATGGGGCCTATAGACGGAATGATAGTCGGAGGACTGGGAACATTCATTTTCCAGATAATCAGGTACGGATTTTCGGCAACTACTGTTCTGTGGATGCTGCCGTATATAATCTGCGGACTGGTCTGCGGATTGTTTGCCGTCAGGTCACATTTCTACAATACGAACAGACAGCTCTGGATTATTATTATCATAGCGGGCATACTGACATTTGCTTTCAACACACTGGCGATTTATGTTGACAGCATAGTTTACGGATACTATACACCGGCGTATGTCTGGGGAGCACTGGGAATAAGACTTATTATCATGGCTGCGAAAATTGTTGTGTTCGGTTTGCTCGCCATGCCTATATTAAAAGCAATGGCAAAGATAACCGGAAGAAAGAAATTCCAATGACATATGACGAAGCACTTGGCTATATAAATACATTCGGATGGAACCGGACGGTTCCGGGACTGAGTCGTACAAGGGAACTGCTTGACAGGGTCGGTAATCCTCATAAGGATCTTAAGTTTATCCATGTGGCGGGTACGAACGGCAAGGGAAGTACCTGCGCAATGATAGAATCAGTATTGCGTACTCAGGGATATAAAACCGGGTTTTATCCGAGTCCTTTTATTCAGGATTTCCGTGAGCGTATACAGGTCTCGGGGAAAATGATATCAAAGGACGACCTGACCCGCCTCACAGAAACCGTCGCAGCATATGCGGATGCCATGGATGACCACCCGACACAGTTTGAACTGGTGACTGCAATTGGTATGCTGTATTTCAAAGAGCAGAAATGCGATATAGTCATACTGGAAGTCGGGATGGGCGGAATATATGACAGTACGAATGTAATAGATGCCCCGGAGGCAGCGGTCATATGTAATATCGGTCTGGATCATACGGATTTTCTGGGGGATACACTTGATGAAATTGCATGGAATAAATGCGGAATCATAAAACACGGATGCTCTGTGGTTTCATATGACAATGTTTCTGAAGTCATGAAGGTGATAGAGGATACATGCAGGAAGGAAAACTGCAGATTGTACAAAGCTGCTGATGAAGATCCGAAGTATGAGATTTCATTGATCGGAAAGCATCAGAGAAACAATGAAAAAACAGTTTTAGCCACCATCAGAGCAATGTGTGACCGTGGATGGGAGATAAGTGAGGAGTCTGTTATCAAAGGTTTGAAGGAAACAGTATGGCCGGCAAGGTTTGAAGTATTAAGCAAGGAACCGGTTTTCATTCTTGACGGGGGTCATAACCCTCAGTGTGCGCAGGCACTGACAGAAACTCTGGATGAATATCTTCCCGGCCGGAAAGTCATTTTCATAATCGGGATGCTAAGAGATAAAGCATACATGGAGGTACTCCGTATTATCATGCCATATGCGGCGGAGTTCATTACTCTTACTCCGGACAGTGTCAGAGCATTGACAGCAAGCGAGATGGCTGACAGTATTAGGGCACTCGGCGGAAAAGTAACCGAAGCAGATAATGCAAAGGAAGCTATAGAAATGGCATGTAAGACAGGCCTGCCGACGGTTGCCTTCGGATCACTTTATATGGCAGGTGACATCAGAAATGAATTTTGTTATACTAATGAATGAGAAAAATAATCAGTAGGAGGATCACATATGGGTGGTCAGGACAGTTTTGAATTATTGGATATGATTTGTCTGTTTGCTTCGGCAGCAGTCATAGTAATGGGATATCTTGAGGTCAGGGACAAGACTCTTGTGGGCAGAAAAAACAACGATGAATATACTGTGGATTCGCAGCAGAAGCTGGCTGCAGTCGAAGGACCGCTTTACATGGCTATAGGTGTGATGGGAATACTTACTGCCCTGGCAGGAGGAATCGGTGTGCTTCCCGATTTCTTATACTGGCCGTGTCTGATCATTGCGATTTCACTTATAGTAGCAGATGCCGTACTGATTAAAAAAATACTGGTAAAGAAAAATAAATTTACAGACATCGATCTTCATAAAAAACTTAAATAACCAATTATAAAAGCAGCTTAACAGCTGCTTTTATGATACCTTATATTAATTCAGTTTTTTTACCGATCCGCGTTCCAGTATGACGGGCTTTATCATAGTGATCTTTTCGTGAGGTTCATCGTTGATTATCGCATGAAGGACTTCAACTGCTTTTGCTCCCAGTTCTTCTTTGTTGAAGGACATGGTTGAGAGCGGAGGATCGATGTAGCGGCTCACAAGAAGATCATCGACACTGACGATGCTTAAGTCTTCCGGGATGGAATACCCGTGGCGCTTGGCTGCATTTACCAGGTTTACCGAGAAGGCATCACCTGTACAGAAGAATGCTGTCGGTACGCTGAACTTTCCTTCCACAAGCGAATCAAAGAATTCACCGGCCGATGTTGCGGAAAATTCGATGCCGCCTATCCATGCAGGATTACATGCAAGGCCCTCGTCACGCATTGCGTCAATGTATCCGTTGAAGGTTGATTCATGAAGCTCATGGGGAGTCGAGGATCCGATGTATCCGATATCCTTGTGTCCCATGTGAGCAAGATACTGAGTGGCATTATAGCTTGCCTGATAATAATCAACTTCAACAAGCGGAAGATTGCCGTCCTTTTTTACATGAGAGTCGACACACACGAAAGGAATATTTTCCTGCTGAAGAAGAGAGATAAATGACGGATCCTCAACCTGTGAGAGTATCAGCCCGTCACAGTCTTTGCTGTGTATGGATTCCATCAGCTGTGTAACATCCCATGTGCGGTCAATGAACGTGAACATGACGGAGTATCCGAGCTTTTTGCAGGAAGCAAAGATTCCGTACATGATTTCAAGCGCAAACTGATTGAAAATAGGCTGCTGATGCCAGTAGAGAACTACATGAATGGTAAAGCTCCGGCCCAGATTCAGTCTTCTGGTATGAACGTTGGGTGTGAAACCTGTAGAAGAGATGATTTCTTTGACTCGTCTGCGGGTTTCTTCACTGACACCCGGTTTATCATTCAGTACAAATGAAACAGCAGTAGTACTGACTCCTGCCAGGCGTGCGATATCTCTGATTGTCAGATTAGCCATAATACCTCCTTTACCAGTTTAGTAAGAACTGATTATAAACTAACTTTAGTTAAGTTGCAATAGTTTTTCTAAACCAATTAAGTAAAATAGTATTTTCTGTTGGGCATAATATCAAACTGTAGGGCAAAAAAATATGCAAGATATACAAAGAATGCGTCTATATATACTAAATAACTAAAATTTATTGACATAAAAACCGGTAAAAATTAAACTACTAACATAGTTTATAAGCATATATCCGGGTAGTATTGCAGTCTTATCCGGGTTTTATGTTATTTTTCAAGGAGGAAATAAAATGTCAGAGCAGTTAGCAATTCATGGCGGACCAAAGGCCAAGACTACTCCTAACTTCCCTATGTATCCGGGCGGTTTGGAGATCGGAGAAGCAGAGAAGAAAGAGGTAATGGAGGTTCTTGATAACAAGTACCTGTTCCGTTACTATGGACCGGAAGGAGCAGAGTCGAAGGTTAAGAAATTCGAGCAGGCATTTGCAAAGAAGATGGGATCAAAGTTCTGTCTTGCTACAAGTTCATGTACAGGTGCACTTCTGTCAGCTATGACAGCAGTAGGCATCGGCCCCGGTGATGAAGTTATCGTTCCGGGTTATACATTCTTCGCATCTTGTGCAACTATAGTTGGTGCAAAGGCTATCCCTGTAATCGCAGAAGTTGATGAAACACTTACAATCGATCCTGATGATATCGTTAAGAAGATCACTCCTTCCACAAAGGGTATCGTTTGTGTTCATATGCGCGGTGTTCCGTGTGATATGGACAGAATCATGAAGATCGCAAGAGAGAATAATCTCGTAGTCATCGAGGACTGTGCACAGGCATGTGGTGCTACATATCACGGACAGTGCGTAGGTACATTCGGTGATGCAGGATGCTTCTCATTCCAGTATCATAAGACAATCACAGCCGGTGAGGGCGGTGCAGTTCTTTGCCAGGATCAGAGAATCTATGATCGTGCATGTTCATATCATGACACAGCTGCATGCTGGAGACCTGACCGTTTTGCAGAGCAGAGATATGAAGGCGAGCTTTTCTGCGGATCAAACTTCCGTATGGGCGAGCTTGCAGGTGCAGTTATGTGTGCACAGCTTGACAGACTTGATTACCTCAATGAGGCAATGCGTCGTCACCTTGCAATCATCAAGGAAGGTATCAAGGATACAAAGGGTATCAAGGTTCGTCCTTGCAACGATGAAGCAGGCGATACAGGTATCTGCCTTATGTTCTATCTGGATGCTCCGGAGAAGGTTGGCCCGTTCTGTGAAGCACTCAAGGCTGAAGGCGTTGCAGCAGCAGGCGTATTCAATGCAGGTATTCCGGACTGGCATATCTATGCTCACTGGAAACATGTCCTTAACGAGAAGACTCCTACAGCTGTTAAGTGTCCATGGGACTGCCCGTATCACAAAGCACAGCCTGTTAAGTATTCAGAGGATATGAACCCGAAGACACTTGAATACCTCGGACGTGTTGTTCATCTTGACCTTCCGGCTCAGATGACAGACGATGATGCTCAGTGCATCGCTAACGCAATCAACAAGGTTGCAACAGAATTTGCATAATTAATAATACTTTTAAGAGTCGGACACCATACGGCGCCGACTCTTTGCGGTTAAAAAAGAGGAGATTAAACATGAAATATTCACTTTGTATTGAGCCTGTATGGGAGAAGATTGACTTCTACGACAGAATTAAACTTGCCAAGGATGCAGGCATGGATGCAATCGAGTTCTGGGATCCGGCAGATTATGACTGCAAGAAGATCGGTTCTATAGCAGCAAATGCCGGCATTCCGATTTCAGACTGCTGCATCAACAAAGCATGGACAATCAGAATGAGCTGGCCGTGGGAAGTTGTAGGTCCGAATGTTGAGCTTTCACTCAATTATGCAGAGGATCTTAATACCAAGACACTCATCGGACTTTCGGATGATCTCAAGGGACATGCTGACTGCGAGAAGATAGCTCTTATTGAGAACCTCAAGAGAGCAGCAGAGATGGCAGAGAAGAAAGGCGTTACAATCGTACTTGAAGCCCTCAACTCAAACTACAACCACAAAGGTTACTGGCTTGATTCAGCTTATGTAGGATTTGAAATCGTCAAAGCAGTTAATTCACCTAATATCAAGCTCCTTTATGATGTATATCATATGCAGCTCATGGAGGGTAACCTCATCAATACGATCACGGACAACATCAAGCTTATCGGACATTTCCACAGCGCAGGTGTACCGGGACGCAATGAGCTCAGAGGAACGGAAGTAAATTATCCTGCAGTTATCGCTGCAGCTGAGAAGGCCGGATATGACAGATACTTCGGATTCGAGTACTGGCCGACATTTGACGACACAGAGTCAGTTAAAGACAACCTTGCATATGTAAAGGGTAACTGATAAGTACCACAGGATTTAAACATTAAAGTATATTAGCCGCACAGTGCGGGTTAATATAAAATAATTAGGAGGAAACTTAAATGAAAAAAATCGTTGCATTAGTTTTAGCAGTTGCAATGGTAGCGCTTAGCCTTTGCGCATGTGGCGGACAGGCAGCAGCACCGGCAGCAGAAGCAGCAGCTTCATCAGACAAGAAGGTCGTTGGTCTTCTTATGCCTACAAAGGAGCAGACAATCTGGTCAGTACAGGGCGAAACACTTACAGAAGCTTACAAGGCAGCTGGATATGACGTTCTCATCGAGTTTGCTGAGGATGATTCAGCTAAGCAGGCAATGCAGATTGAAAACATGATCTCAAAGGGTGCCAATGCACTTGTAATCGTAGCAGTTGACTGTGCAGCTCTTACAGACGCTTGTGAAAAAGCTAAAGAGGCAGGCTGTGTAGTTATCGCAGAGGACCGTCTCATCGAGAACACAGACGCAGTTGATTTCTATGTAACATTCGACCTTGACAAGATGGGTGAGCTTCAGGGACAGTACATCGCAGATGCACTTGGTCTTGCTGATGGCAAGGGCCCGTTCAATCTTGAGATTTTCTCAGGTTCACAGGATGATACAAACGCAACTCATTTCTATGATGGTGCTATGAAGGTTCTTCAGCCATATCTTGACAACGGCATGCTTGTTGTTCAGTCAGGTCAGGTAAGCTACGCTGAGACAGCTATCCAGGGATGGGATTCAGCAAAGGCTCAGTCACGTTGTGACAACCTTCTTTCAGGCTTCTATTCAGACAAGCATCTTGATGCATGCCTCGTAGCAGCTGACTGTCTTGATATCGGTGTTATCTCATCACTCGAGTCAATGGGTTACGGCACAGCAGATTGCCCGTTCCCTGTAACAACAGGTCAGGATGCTGAGCTCGCAGCAGTTAAGAACATCCTTGCAGGCAAGCAGTCAATGACAGCTTTCCTTGATGCAAAGGCTCTTGCAGAAATCATCGTTCCTGCAACAGATTCTCTTATGGAGGGTAAAGACGGTGCTCCGTCAACATCATACAACAATGGTGTTAAGGACGTTCCTGCATCAACATACTCACCATTCACAATTGATAAGGACAATGTAGATCATCTTATCGATGTCGGCTTCTACACAAAGGAAGAAATCTACGGCTAATTATCAAATGTAGACACGATTTAACCCGGGCCCTTCGGGGCCCGGAAGTGAATCCTAATTAAGTATTAAAAAGGGGGCAAAGAATGTCAGATTACATTCTGGAAGCAAAAGGCATTACAAAAGAATTCCCCGGAGTTAAAGCACTCGATGATGTAACGTTCAAGGTTAAGAAGGGCGAGATCAAAGGACTTGTCGGCGAGAACGGAGCAGGAAAGAGTACACTTATGAATGTACTCTCAGGTGTATGGCCGGCAGGTTCATACTCGGGAAATTTCTACGTAGAAGGAAAAGAATGTAAATTCAAGACTATCAGAGACTCAGAGGTTGAGGGAATTGCGATTATTCATCAGGAACTCGCTCTTATTCCGCTTCTGTCGATAGCCGAGAATATATTTTTAGGTCATATCCAGGGTAAGAATAACATCATGGATTGGAACCTGACATATAAGAATGCGATACCGTACATGAGACGAGTAGGTCTCGCGGATGAAGATCCCGGAACACCGGTTAACCAGATCGGTGTCGGAAAACAGCAGCTTGTAGAGATTGCGAAGGCACTGTCCAAGAACTGTAAGATCCTTATCCTTGATGAGCCGACAGCAGCATTAAATGAACAGGAATCAAAGAACCTTCTTGATCTGCTGAAGAGCCTTCAGGCTGACGGTATCACATGTATCATCATTTCACACAAGCTTAATGAAATCTGTTATGTCTGCAATTCAATCACTGTTCTCAGAGACGGAAAGACTGTAGCAGACTTTGAGGATGCGAAGACAGTAACAGAGGATGAGCTGATTAAGAACATGGTAGGCCGTGAGCTTACGAACAGATATCCGAAGAAAACGAACGTTCCTCAGGATGAGGTATATTTCGAGATAAAGGACTGGTGTGTACACCATCCTGAATTCCCGGATAAGCTTGTAATCGATCATGCCAACATCAAGCTTCGCAAGGGTGAGGTAGTAGGTCTTGCAGGACTGATGGGAGCAGGACGAACAGAGCTGTGTATGTCAGTATTCGGAAAGAGTTACGGATGCCATATCACGGGAGAGGTATTTAAAGAGGGCAAAAAGATAGACTGCTCGACACCGTCGAAAGCTATCGATAACGGTATAGCATATCTGTCCGAGGACAGAAAGCAGTACGGACTGATTCTGACCAACACAATCAGTATGAACATCTCTCTGGCAAATCTTAAGAGACTTGCAAAGAACGGAGTCCTGGATCTCGACAGAGAAGTCCGTGAAACAGGAGAAAGTGCTAAGCAGTTCGGAGTTAAATGCTCAAGCATCTTCCAGAACGTCGGCGATCTGTCAGGTGGAAATATGCAGAAGGTCGTAGTTTCGAAATGGATGTATAATGCACCTGATGTGCTGATGCTTGACGAGCCGACACGAGGAATCGATGTCGGAGCGAAGTACGATATCTACTGCATCATCAATGAGATGGCAGCAGCAGGAAAGGCAGTGCTTGTAGTATCATCAGAGCTGCCTGAGTTACTTGGTCTGTGTGACAGACTGTACATCGTTAATGAAGGAAAGATAAACGGTGAAATGGATGTCAAGGACGCAACTCAGGAGAATGTTATGAAACTTCTTATCTAAGAACAGCTTAAGAGAAAAGGGAGATATAAAAATGACAAAGGGAAATAAAGTTGGAAAAATCTTAAAGCAGTACTCGATGGTCATTATCCTGGTAGTGATCGCAGTGCTGTTCCAGGTAATGACAGGCGGACTGATGTTCACGAACACCAACCTGACCAACATTATCTTACAGAACTCATACGTAGTAATTCTTGTCTGCGGTATGCTTCCGGTTATCCTGACAGGTAATGTCGATCTTTCAGTCGGCTCGGTACTTGCGTTCATCGGAGCAATAGCAGCTATCCTTCAGGTAAAATTCAAATGGGGATTTTTACCTACAACAATTGTATCACTGGCAGTCGGAATCGCAATCGGAGCATGGAACGGATTCTGGATTTCAGTTTATGACATCCCTCCGTTCATCGTAACACTTTCAGGTGAGCTTGCATTCAGAGGACTTACCCAGGTAGTACTCGACGGAGCATCAATCGGCCCGTTCCAGGACAGCTTCAGAGCAATCGCATCATCATACATTGCCGATCTTTTCGGAGCAGATCCTTTCGTACTTACTATGATCCTTGCAGTAATCGCATGTGCAGTATTCGTATTTGTACAGATCAAGGACAGAGCAAATAAGATCAAGAATGAAATTCCTGTAAAGCCTATAGCAGGAACAATCGCACTTTGCGTAGTAATCTGTGCAGTAATCCTGTGGCTGTCAATAGAGATGGCATCATACAGAGGTTATCCTACGGTACTTCTTATCATGCTGGTACTCTGTGTTCTTTACAGCTTCATCTGTAAGAAGACTATTTTCGGACGAAGCTTATATGCAGTCGGAGGAAACAGAAAGGCAGCAGCTCTTTCGGGAATCAAGGACAGAAAGACAATGTTCCTTGCTTATACCAACAACGGACTTATGGCATCAGTTGCAGCGCTTGTATATGCAGCAAGACTTAACGCAGCTACGCCGAAGGCCGGTGTCAACTTCGAGCTTGATGCCATCGCAGCATGTTATGTCGGCGGTGCATCTGTTTCAGGTGGTGCCGGAAGCATCGCACTTGCACTTATCGGATGTTTCGTAATCGCGATCCTCAACAACGGTATGTCAATGATGGGTATCTCAGCTGACTGGCAGCAGACAGTAAAAGGTATCGTTATCCTGGCATCAGTTGCACTTGATCTCGTACCGAAGAGAAAGAGAAAATAATAGCTTTATGTAACCTCAATACCGGCCTCTACTAAAGTTTAGTTTAGCAGAGGTTAGTATTGATTAAGTTTTAGTTTAGTTGTGTAATACTAAATAGAAAAATTAATTTTTCAATGAATGAAGGAGGAAACTCACAATGGCAGCAGCAAAGAAGTTCAAATCAAGATTCAGATTCACATGTGGTCCGTGGAATGTTAACGAAGGCGTTGAAGCATTCGGACCGGGCGTACGTCCGACAATAGACATTCTTGAGAAGTTTGACGCTTTTAAGAAGATCGGTCTTGACGGTGTACAGTTCCATGATGATGATGCAGTTCCGGATATGAACAACATGACAGAGAAGCAGATCATCGCTTATGCAAAGGATGTTAAGAAGGAGCTTGACAAGAGGGATCTTGTAGCTGAATTCGTAGCACCGAGACTCTGGATGGATCCGCATACTACAGACGGCGGTTTCACATCAAACAGCAAAGAGGATTATGAGTTCGCTATGTGGAGAGCATATCGTTCAATCGATATCGCAAAGGCTCTCGGAGCAAAGAACATCGTTCTCTGGCTTGCACGTGAAGGTACCCTTTGCGCAGAGTCAAAGGATCCCGTACAGAAGATCGGGCAGCTCATCGATTCTATCAACAAGATGCTCGGCTATGACAAGAGAATCAAGGTTCTCATCGAGTCCAAGCCAAACGAGCCGATCGATCGTTCATACTGCGGTACAATCGGACATGTTATGGCAGTTTCTGCAGCTTCTATCGATCCTAAGAGAGTAGGAGCAGTTCTTGAGTCAGCTCATGCAATCCTTGCAGGTCTTGATCCGGCAAACGAGATGGCATTTGCTCTTAAGTTCGGTAAACTCGGTTCTGTACATCTTAACGATCAGAACGGCTGCCGTTATGATCAGGATAAGTCATTCGGTGCTGAGTCACTCAGAAGCGCATTCGACCAGGTTAAGGTTCTTTGCGACAACAACTACGGTGCACAGGGACAGATGGTAGGTCTTGATGTTAAGGCTATGAGAACACAGAAGCCTGAGGATCAGTACCGTCATATCATCAACTCTATGGAAATCGTTAAGTTAATGGAGCAGAAGGTTGCCAAGTTCGACAAGAAGTTCCAGGCTAAGTGCATCAAAGAGCGTAACTACGAAGCACTTGAGATGTATGTTAACAAGCTCATCATGGGTGAGGCTTAATTCTTATTTCAGATTGAGTTATGCAGGGGCGGTTCAGGCCGCCCCTGAACTACAGATAACAGAAAAGGAGGATAATGATGCGAACCGTTAACTGGGGAATAATAGGGCTTGGACTTATTTCAAAAGAATTCATGATTCCCGAGATGCTGCATTCCGATATCTGCAGGATAACTGCACTTGGTTCCCGGTCGAAGATTGCGGATGATTATCTTCCTGAGGCTAGGCATCTGACATACGACGAGTTGTTTGAGGACCCGGATGTCGAGGCAGTGTATATTGCGGTACCGAATGCACTTCATGCAGAGCTTGCCATTAAGGCTATGCAGCATGGCAAACATGTTCTCTGTGAAAAACCTATGGCCTGCACCAGAGAAGAAGGTGAACTCATGGCTGCCGTTGCACGTGAAAACAATGTTCTGCTGATGGAAGCATTTATGTATCGCTACGGTGAGAATTTCCGAAAGCTCAGCGAGGCTGTATCTTCCGGGAACATGGGACAGATTGTCGGTATGCAGGGAAATCACGGATATACACTGGATTGGGCGAGTCCGGCCAGAGAGGATCCGAAGCTCGGAGGAGGATGTCTGTATGATGTAGGCTGCTATGTCATAGATTGCATGAATTATGTCATGGGCATACAGGGAGCGAGTGTGACTTCCGGATCGGCGAGTCTTAAGATGAAAGGCGGTGTTGACTGGCATGCAGCCTGTGATGTCCAGTATGATGACGGAACATGTGCATGTATACAGAGCTGGTTTGACGGAGCTCAGGAGCAGAGGGTATGTATAGTCGGTCAGAAAGAGACTTGTGTCATCCCGAATATTTTTGAACCCGGAGAGGGAGAGGAGCTGTACAGAATCGAGGCCGAGGAATTCAGTAAAGCAATTTGCGGAGAAGATTCATATATAGTTCCGCTGGAGGATACGATGAGAAATCTCGAGGTCCTCGATATGCTGTTAAGTAAATAATTCATGTTGCAAAACGTGATTATTTTATAAATTATTATTTCATATAATGGAGGTATTTTGTTATGGCAGGTGGTCCAGGTAGATACGCATGGGGCGAAGAGGAGAAAGCTGAACTTCTCGACTTAATGGAGACAGGTAACTTATTCCGTTACGGTGAGATCGGAAAAGACGGATTCAAAGGCAAGGTTGTTACTTTTGAAAATGAGATGGCTGAGAGACTCGGACATAAGCATGTAGTAGCAACATCATCAGGAACAAGCTCACTTCTTTGCTGCCTTGCAGCACTCGGAATCGGAGCAGGTGATGAGGTAATCGTTCCGGGTTACACATTCATCGCATCTATTTCATCAATCGTTCTTTCAAATGCAATTCCTGTACTGGCAGAGATTGATGAGTCACTTACAATGGATCCTACAAAGATCGAAGCACTTATTACACCAAGAACAAAGGCTATCATGCCTGTACATATGCTTGGAAACCCGGCAAACATGGATGCTATCATGGAGATTGCAAATAAGCATAATCTCTTTGTAATCGAGGATTGCTGCCAGGCAGTAGGTGCATCATACAAGGGCAAGAGAGTTGGTACATACGGATCTCTCGGCGCATATTCACTTAACACATTCAAGACTATCACATCAGGTGACGGCGGATTTGTCGGAACATCAGATGATGATCTCTATGAGAGAGCATTCGGATTCCATGATCAGGGACATAAGCCATGCCGTCAGGGTGTTGAGGTCGGAAACCGTTCAATGGTTGGTATGAACTTCAGAATGAACGAGCTTTCAGGTGCTGTTGCACTTGCACAGGGAAGAAAGCTTGACACTATCCTTGGCATGCTTCGTGAGAAGAAAGCAAGACTTAAATCACAGCTTCAGGGTATCGAGGGTCTCGGATTCAGAAAGATCAACGATGAAGGCGAGTGCGGAACACTTCTTACACTTCTCTTCGATACAAAAGAGCTTGCTGACAAGTTCTGCGAGAAGGCAGGCACAGCTCCTATCGCTAAGTCAGGATGGCATGTATATAACAACATGGAGCAGATCCTCAACAGAGTAACAGCTTCACCGGCTAACTGCCCGTATTCATGTCCGAAGTATGAGGAGCCGAGAAAGTACTATGCTCATATGCTTCCTCAGACAGATGATATCCTCGACAGAGCAGTAAATATTTCTGTAGGTGTTGTTGATAAGGGTCTCGGTGCAGGCACAGGTATCAACCTCAATTCTACAAATGAAGAAATCGACCAGGTAGCAGCAAATATCAAGGCTATCATCGAAAGCTGCAGATAATCATTCTATTTGGAGGAAACTATGAAGAAAGTTAAAGTTGCTGTTATCGGTTGTGGCAGCATTAGTGATATTTATCTTACAAACATTACTTCAGGCAAGTTCCAGATTCTTGAAGCAGTAGCTTGTTCGGATATCAATACTGCACGTGCTCAGCAGAGCGCAGAGAAATTCGGAATCAAGGCTATGACAGTTGATGAGATCTGCGCTGATCCCTCTATTGAGATGGTTATCAACCTTACGATCCCGGCTGCACATTATCCTGTAATCAAGCAGTGCCTCGAGGCAGGCAAGCATGTATGGTCAGAGAAGATGATTGCAGTTGAACTTAAAGAAGGACAGGAACTTGTAAAGCTTGCAAACAAGAAGGGATTATGGCTCGGTGTAGCACCTGACACATTCCTCGGGGCAAGCGTACAGACAGCAAAATATATCGTAGATCACGGTCTTATCGGAAAACCGGTTTCGGCACATGCTGCAATCAGCCGTAACTACGGTATCTACGGAGAGTTCCTTACACACCTTTGGAAAAAGGGTGCAGGTATCGGATTTGATATGGGCGGATACTATCTTACAGCTCTTGCATCAATTCTCGGACCTGTTAAGAAACTTGCTGCATTCACAAAAATCAACGATGAAAAACGTGTCAATACACGTGTAGGAGCTCCTGACTTCGAGAAGAAGTATAAACTTGAGGTTCCTAATGTGATCACAGCTTCTCTTGAATATGAGAATGGTGTTTTGGGAACACTTCATATGAATTCCGACTGTATCCTTGACGAGACATACAGCCTCATCATCTACGGAACAGAAGGAATCGTATATATGGGCAATCCGAACGAGTTCGGAAATCCTGTATATATCCAGAAGACCAATTCCGAGAAAGTTCTCTTCCCGCTTACACACGGATATGATCAGAACTCAAGAGGTCTTGGCGCAGCCGAGATGGCATGGTCGATCCGTGCCAAGAGAAACAACCGTGCTTCCAAGGAGATGGCATATCATGTATTTGAGATGATGCACGGTATCATGATCAGTGCTGATGAAGGCAAGGTTTACAATATGAAATCCACCTTCGAGACACCAAAGGCACTTCCGGAAGGCTATATCGGAGACGGCGGCTGGACAAGAAAAGAAGAGAGTGCTTTGATTTAAATTAATAAATGCAGTCCGCTGCATACATGGACAGATGCCTATGCATCAAGCATAATGGCATCTGTCTTTGGATAAAGCAGGGCGGCGATGCCCGGATATCGGGATAAAGTGCAGCGAAATCGAACTAAGCTGCGTAAATATATTTAAGGAGAACACATATGGGTAAAGGAATTTGCTGCGCAGGAAACATGATCGTTGATACCATGTATCATTGCGAAACATATCCGAAGGAAAACGAGCTTACTCATGTATTTGAGGGTATAGATTATTCAACAGGCGGATCAGTATGCAACACAGGTGTTGATATCGCCAAGCTTGATCCTTCAATGAAAGTTATGCTTGCAGGTGTTGCCGGACATGATAAACAGGGCGACTTTATGATCGAGCAGCTTTCAAAATATCCGAACGTTGATCTTTCACAGGTTAACAGAAACGGTGAAACTTCATATACACTCGTTATGAACAACGAGCAGACAAAGGGAAGAACATTCTTTGTATACGGCGGTGCCAATAACCATTACGGTGAGGAGAACATCGACTGGAACAATCTGGATGTGGATATTTTCCATATCGGTTACATCCTTCTTCTTCCGCATCTGGATGAGGCAAATGCAGAATACGGCACAAATATGGCTGCGCTTCTTCACAGAGTACAGCAGATGGGTATCAAGACTTCTATTGATGTGGTATCCGAGACCGGCGACAGATTTAAGAGACTGGTTACTCCGGCACTTAAATATACGGATTATTGCGTAATCAATGAGCTTGAGGCTCAGCAGACAACAGGAGTGCTTCTCAGAGATGAAAATGATGTTCTGCATCCCGAGAATTTCAAGGAGGCACTTATAAAGCTGAAGGAGCTTGGTGTATCAACATGGGCAGTCATTCACTGTCCAGAGATCGGTGTCGGACTTGATGAAAATAATGAATATTTTGAGATGCCGAGCCTTGTCCTCCCGAAGGGTTATATCAAAGGAAGTACAGGTGCAGGTGATGCATTCTGCGCAGGAGTTCTGTATGCAGCAGAAGCTCAGCTTGGTATGAAGCAGGCTCTTAAAATAGGAGCTTGCGCAGCAGCAGCATCTCTTGCGGATGTCAGCGCAACTGCAGGGGTGGGAACAGCAGAAGAGGTTCTCAAACTTTATGATTTATACGGAAAGAAGGAAGCATAATAAATGAAAAAAGCAGTTATGTACGGCGGCGGAAATATTGGCCGTGGTTTTATCGGAGCTTTACTCAGCAAATCAGGATATGAGGTAACATTTATTGATGTAGCTGAGCCGGTTGTAAACACTCTTCAGGATAACAGATGTTATCCTCTTCGCTATGTTTCAAGTGAAGGATATAAGGATGTTAAGGTAGAAAATGTAACAGCAGTAAACGGAAACGATCTTGAGGCAGCTTCTGATGTTATCGCAAACTGTGACATCATGGCAACGGCAGTCGGAGCAAGAATCCTTAAGTTCATCGTTCCAAATGTAGTTGCAGGTATCAGAAAACGCTGGGCAAACGGCGGCGGTCCGCTTAACATTATCATCTGTGAAAACCTTAATGATGCGAACAAGATTTTCGAGGGTATGCTCAAGGAACAGATGACTCCGGAGGAGCAGAAAAAGTTTGATGAGACAGTAGGTCTTGTTGAAGCGTCTATCGGACGTATGGTTCCTGTACAGACAGATGAAATGAAGGATGGAGATCCGCTTCGTGTATGTGTAGAGAGTTACGGATTCCTTCCTGTTGATAAGGCGGCTTTCAAAGGTGAGATCCCGGAGATCGCAAATATGGTTCCGTTTGAGCCGTTTGATTTCTTTATCAAACGTAAACTTTTCATCCATAACATGGGTCACGCAACCTGTGCATACCTCGGAGGATATCTCGGACTTGACTATATCTATCAGTCAATCGATGTTGCCGATGTACGTATCATCGTTCAGAATGCGATGCTCGAGAGTGCTATGGCTATTTCAAAGAAGTACGGTGTTGAGCTTGATAAACTTATGCTTCACATTACAGACCTGCTTCACAGATTTACAAACGCAGCTCTCAAGGACACATGTCAGCGTGTAGGCGGAGATCCTGCCAGAAAGCTTGCTCCGTCAGACCGTATGATCGGTTCGTCAATGCTTGCGCTTGAAAATGGTGTTACACCTGCATATATTACGCTCGGAGCGGCTGCGGCAGTTCGCAGATATATCGACGAGGCGGAGGGTATGGAACAGGGCATCGAGTCAGCAAAGAAGGTTCTTACGGAAGTATCTCAGCTTGATACGGACGGTACGCTTGCAAAACTTATACTGAACTATTATCAGATGCTTCTTGACGGTGCATCGATGGCAGATCTCAGAAGAGCGGCTGATGAAGTGAAGAGTTCAACATTGAAGGATGTTATTTAATGAAAAGTGAGATCAGAAATACAGATCGGGGAAGAATGCTTTTTCTTACCGATGGAAAAACGGAGATAGGATGTGCGCTGGATTTCGGAATCAGAGTTTCACATCTGTCAGTTGCAGGTATGGAAAATATCTGCTATGAACAGCCTGCCGACTGTTCCGACGGACTGGTAACTGACGGAGGATGGAAGCTTTACGGCGGACACAGAATCTGGAATACGCCCGAGGATGATACCTGCTACTGTCCGGACAATGATCCGATAGAGTATGAACTTCTCGAGGACGGTGTACTCCTTAAACAGGAGGAGGAACCCTGGCGGAGGATTGAGAAGGAACTTAAGATCAGATTCCTGACAGACGGACGTATAGAAGTGACAAATCTGATCAGAAACATGTCAGATAATCCGGTTGATACAGCTGCCTGGGGAGTGAATACATTATCGGGCGGAGACGTTGAAGTTGATTTCATTCCGGCGGAAGTAGTCCCCGGAGAACCGGGAAGACTGGTTTCGTTATGGGGAGATACGAGCATTACAGATGAGAGACTGACATGGTCACGTAATCATCTGTCCGCTAAGTACATCCCGATTCCTGATTATTTCAAAATCGGTATGTATACGAAATCAGGGATAGCTACTTATACCAATAAGGGACAGAAGTTTGATCTGATGTTCGGTACAGAGCATTTCGGTAATTATCCTGATAACGGATGTAACTATGAGCTTTATATGAATAAGGCGTTTATCGAGATGGAATCTCTGGGAGAAGTAAAACATTTATCCAAAGGTGAGTGTGTGACACATACGGAATACTGGCGGATAACAAAACAATAATAACAAAAATTTGGAGGAAAAAAATTATGAATGCATATGTTGAGAGCGTTATTGCAAACGTCAAGGCAAAGCATGGTAATGAGCCTGAGTTCGTACAGACAGTTGAGGAAGTTCTTTCATCACTGAGCCCTGTAGTGGATCAGCATCCGGAGTATGAGAAGGCAGACCTTCTTAACAGAATGACAGAGCCTGAGAGAATGTTCACATTCAGAGTAGTATGGACAGACGATGAGGGCAAGGTACATACAAACCGCGGATGGAGATGCCAGTTTAACGGTGCTATCGGACCGTACAAGGGCGGCATCCGTTTCCAGAAGAACGTATACGAAGGAATCATCAAGTTCCTTGGATTCGAGCAGACATTCAAGAACTCACTTACAGGTCTCCCCATGGGCGGCGGCAAGGGCGGATCAGACTTTGATCCGGCAGGTAAGAGTGATGCAGAGGTTATGAGATTCTGCCAGAGCTTCATGACAGCTCTTTACAGATACATCGGACCTGACGTAGACGTACCGGCAGGTGACATGGGAGTAGGCGGACGTGAAGTAATGTATATGTACGGACAGTACAGAAGATTAAAAGGCGTTTGGGAGAACGGCGTTCTGACAGGCAAGGGACTTGCATCAGGCGGATCACTCATCAGACCTGAAGCAACAGGATACGGTGCAGTTTATTATCTTCTTGAGGTTCTCAGGCATGAAGGTGAGAGCATTGAGGGTAAGAGAATCGCTATTTCAGGTTACGGCAACGTAGGCTGGGGTATCATGAAGAAAGCAAAAGAGCTCGGAGCAAAGGTTACATACTTTGCAGGACCGGACGGATATATCCATGATCCTGAGGGCGTAAGCACGGACGAGAAGCTCAACTATATTCTTGAAATGAGAGCAAAGGATCCGATGCACTGCCAGCCATATGCAGAGAAGTTCGGCTGTGAGTTCGTACCGGGTGAGAAATGCTGGGGAGTTAAGGATGTAGATATCTACATGCCGGCAGCAACACAGAACGATGTAAAGATGGATTCAGCAGAGAAGATCGCTGCATCAGGTGTTAAGTACTATATTGAAGTTGCCAACATGCCGACAACAAACGATGCACTTAATTTCCTTCGTCAGCAGAAGCATATGATCGTTGCACCTTCAAAGGCTGTAAACGCAGGCGGTGTAGGAGTATCAGGCCTTGAGATGGCACAGAACTCAGAGAGACTTGTATGGACAGCTGAAGAAGTTGATGCACAGCTGAAGAAGATGATGAAGAACATCCATGATGTATCAGCTGCAGCAGCAGAGAGATACGGACTGGGATATGACCTTGTAGCAGGTGCAAATATTGCAGGCTTCCAGAAGGTTGCAGATGCTATGATGGAGCAGGGAATATTCTAAATCAGCATTTACATTCGGAAAAGACCGAAAACAAAATACCATATAATACAGTACGGCAGGGGATCAGCACCCCTGCCGCTTCAAGTATCAAAGGTAAGA
>JAUNOA010000004.1:27159-61424 GCA_030531245.1 Lachnospiraceae bacterium | reverse complement strand
CTTATTTATGTTACCTTTTGCTTTTCACTATCCGCTACTTCTTTGTTTCAAACTTATGTCCTTTCCCTTTTATGCATACCCCTGCCGAAGCAGGGATACACATATGCTGTTTTTTATTTGAAGTACCAGCTCATCTGATCCTGCATATACTTAGCAGCATCTTCAGCCGACATATTCTCTGTACACATCTTGTATACTGTATCGGCAACTGCTGTAGAGTAATCAGGAGCTTCTTCTGTCATTGTCTCATAACCAAGCATATGGATAGTCTCTTTGCCGTTTGAAAGAGCATTCCACTCATTAGCTATAGGACTCTCAAGTTTTGTAACCTTCGGATTCGGGCTGAAGAATCCGAGTACTCCGTTGGCATATGACTCTCCGCCTTCCTGACTTGCAAGCCAGTTAAGGTATGTAAGAGCTTCATCAAGATGCGCTGAATCAGCATAAGCGCCTACACCTACAGCTGCTGTGAAGTTGATAGCCTTTGGAGCTGCATCCTGTCCCGGGAATGCGAAGCATCCGAGTTCAAGATTCGGGTTTGTCTCTGTGAAGTACTGAAGTTCAAATGAACCGGACATATACATAGCAGCCTGCTCAGCGATGAAGAGCTGCTGTGACTCCTCATATCCTACACCCTCATAGAAGTCAGGATAATATGGTGTGATGTCCTTAAGTGTCTGAAGCATCTTTACATATGCAGGATCCGTGAAGTCGATTTCCTTGTTGTAAAGCTTCTGTACCCAGTCTCCCGATCCGATAGTAGCCATAAGGATCGAAGAAGTGATTTCCTCTGAAACATACCATGCTTCAGCTACACCGCCTGCGATAGGAAGATATCCCTTGTCTTTGATTATCTGACAATCCTCAAGGAATTCTGCCACTGTTTCCGGTGTCTTTGTGATTCCGCAGTCAGCGAAGATCTTCTTGTTGTAATGAACACCTTCCATCGTCATTCCTGCAGGAACTGCAAATGATTTGCCGTTGTCAGCCCATGCATTGAGTGCTGAATCCGGGAAATCTGCCAGGTTCGGAACATTTTCAGTTGTCAGTGTAGCGATCTTGCCGCTGCTGTAAACCGTCTGTCCGCCTGAGAAAGAACGCATCATGATGATATCTGCTGCTGTTCCGTTTGACAGTGATGTCTGAAGGTAAGTATCGTACTCTGTTGCAGCCTGCGGCTCAAATACGACCTTGATATTCGGATACTCTGCCGTGAATTTCTCATTCATGGCATTGATTGCGTTTGTATCCTCAACACGCCATCCTGTAAATTTAAGAGTTACTACTTCGTCTGCTGCAGGTGCTGCGGTATCAGCAGATGCCTGTGCGCCTGAATCTGCTGCAGGTGCCGATGCTGCAGGTGCTGCATTTGAACCACATCCAGTAAGTGCTGTTAAAACCATAACAGCCGTAAGAATAATTGCGAAAAATTTTTTCATGTTTTCACCTCTTTAATAATAGCCGTGTTAATTGGTTACCAGGTGTCGCGATTAGTCTTGCTTATCAGCCTTCTACCCCGAATTTTTCCTCTGCTACAGTAAATGCATGATCAAGTGCTTCGATCAGCTTGTCACACTGCTCAAATGTAAATGTGATAGCCGGACAGAATACGATGATATCGCAGTCGTCATAGCAGTTATTTCTGATAATTGCGCCTTCGTTCTCATAAATCCACTCATTGATGAATCTTCCTACTGAACCCGGCTTCTCAAACGGTACAAATGTACCTTTCTTCTTTGTAAGTTCCAGTGAGTACATCATACCGAGACCCTGACGGCGAAGAAGAATCGGATGCTTCTTTGCAAGCTCATCAAGACCCTTGTCAAGGTGATCATGAAGCTCATTGGAATGCTTGAGGAGATCGTTCTTCTCGATGTAGTCGATAGTTGCACATGCTGCTGCACAAGCTACGTTGTGTCCGCCGAATGTTGAACCTGAACTGAACTCACTTGTTCCTGTACGGAACTTGTCATAAATCTTCTGCTGCATCATGCATACGCCAAGCGGAATGTAGCCGTTTGTCATAGCCTTTGATGTTGTCAGGAAATCCGGAACTATATCATAGTAATCAGTTACGAACCACTTGCCTGACTTAGCGAAACCAACCTGGATCTCATCAAAGATGAGGAGGATTCCGTACTTGTCGCAAAGCTCTCTGATAGCTGTCATGTACTCCTTCGGAGCTACAGGATATCCTGAGTTTGAACCCGGCATCGGATCCATGATAAGAGCTGAGATTGTCTCCGGACCTTCTTCAAGGATGATTCTCTCTGTCTCTTTGATGCAGGCAAGTCCGCATGTTGTACAGTCGCCGTTTCCGCCGCAGCGGCAGTGATTGCAGTCAGCTGCAGGAACCTCAACCATACCCGGATTAAGGATGCCTTCATACTTCTTGCCCCATCCCGGAAGACCGCAGGCAGCAGTTGTATTTACTGTTGTTCCGTGATATGAACCACGTCTGTGAAGCAGTTTATATCTTCCCGGCTCACCATTCTCATAATGATAAGCACGTGCTGCCTTGATAGCTGTCTCGTTTGACTCTGATCCTGAGTTTACATAGAAGAAAGCTGTAAGTCCCTTGGGAGCAATCTTCTCAAGCTTCTTTGAGAGCTCGATCATCGGTAAGCAGTAGTGATCACCGAAGTTCGGGAAGAAATCAAGAACCTTGATCTGCTCATACATAGCATTGATGATCTCCATGTTGTTATGTCCGCAGATAGTTGTAAGGATAGAAGCAAATGAATCAAGATACTTATTTCCTTCAAGGTCGTAAATATAATTGCCTTCTGACTTTGTATAAACCTTCGGGTTTGAATCGAGGTCTGCATTGCACATATAATGCGGACAGATATGAGTAACCGCATAATTCTTCAGATCGGCAATTTCCTGCTCTGTATATTTTTTATTTGGATCGTACATTTTCTTTTTATCTCCTTATGTCGCAAATTGTAATTACTTATTTGTAGCCTTCAACAAGCCCAGTCTCTGCTCGATATATGAAATGGAGTCAAGTACCCAGCCTGAGAAGCAAGCCGCATGATCAACATAGATAAGAAGGATATCCGGCTCATCATCAAACCAGAAGCCACCTGCATACTTGCCATCCTTATCAGCAATCTTAACCTGCTCACGAACAACGAAATCGATGAATCCGCAAGCTGCCTCGATACCTCTCTCATCACCTGTGAATGAGTAGTACATTGCTGCACCGAGAGCTGCCTTGCCGCTGCCCCAGTACTGCCATACATCCTCACGGCATGTGAACAGGAAATCAAGCCACTTTCCTACAGGATCAAGATACTTCTTGTCGCCTGTTACCTGATACAGACGATCGAACAGAAGCATACAGAATCCAACTTCCCAATAGCACTGTTTTGTCTTTGTGATATCGATGAATTCTCCGCCCTTGTCTTCCTTAACGATCTTTCCTTCATCATCTGTCATGAAATAATACTTACCCGGATCCGTGTTCTGCTCCTGAACGCTTAAGCACCAGTCAGCACATCTCTTTGCAAGATCAAGATCGTTGAAGTAAATAGCTGTTACTCCGCACCATCCTGTAGTCATCGCACGACAGAACTCCATAGCTCTCTGAAGCGGGAATCCTCCGCAGGGACGCTCACAAGTCTTAATAAAGTTATAGATAGGATATGAAACATCGAATCTGCCGAGACGATGTGCGCCCTGGCATGTCCATGCATGCTTGTAAAGGTCAACATTGTTTACTGTGTCATTAGGATCCTCTGTAAGTATAAGTGATCCGTCCGGTCTTAATCTCGTATCACGGACCCATGTCAGCTCGAGATGAGCCTCTTCGTTATTTCCTACGAGGTTCCATGAATAAGCCTGTTTATGGAATGCGTCATGTGCATAGCCCGGCCAGTCATAGCAACCATCTTTTCCCATGAAACCAAGCTGAAAATCTACCGCATTACGGATAGCTTTACGTCCGGCCTCAAACTTAACCTGCAGTTCTTCAAGACTGTACTTCATAATTTCCTCCTTTTGTAAAATAAATATTTATTTTTCCTCATGGAATAATTAAAATATTACTTTGTTTATAAGGCATGAACAACTGTTGCAAGTTTTATTATGATTACAATAATAATTGCAGGTATTTATATATTTTTAACAATAATATGGACAGTTTTCGGTAAAATAGATATAATACTAAAACAGTTTATTTATTTCGAGGAGAAAATTAATGATACAAATCAGGAATATCAAGCAGCCGACTTACAGTACTTCCCAAAGGGAAATCAAGTCGGGTAATACCATGATGCTTTTTAATATGATCAGGGATAACATGCCGATAAGCAGGGTAAATCTGTCGAGGAACTGTCCTCTTGCCGTTTCAACAGTATCAAGTCTTGTTGAGAATCTGCTTGAGAAGAACTGGATAGTGGAAAAAGATACTGTTTCAACATCCGGCAAAGGCCGGCATGCAATAATGCTTGAAGTAAATGCTCAGATGGGATATGTAGTCACTGTAGAACTGCTGAGCCGCAGATACATATGCACTGTTTATGATATTTGTCTGCACAAAATCTCCGGAATTGATATCAAAAATACAATATACGATTCAAATCATATCATAACATCGATTCTGACGCTGATGAAATCATCAAAGCTGGATATCGAAAAGCTGCTTGGAATCCATCTTATTTTTCCGGGAATCATAGACAAAGTAAGCGGTGATCTGATCTCCTCCACCGTCTTTCCTGATATCGAAATTCTGAACCGTCATCTGGCGATCCAGCTTAAGAGCCATTTTCCGAAGGTTGATGTCCAGATAAGCAATAACGGAACTATCATTGCTTTCAAGGAATTTGCTCTCGGCAAGGGACTGTCTGCATTGCCTCTTCTGTCGGTAAATATCGATGAGGCGATATTCGGAGGTATAGTCACCAGCAATGAAAACAGCAATATGACTTTCTGTTTCCCCGTAGAAATCGGTCACAGTATCATAAACTACCGCGGAGAGCGCTGCTTATGCGGGAACCGCGGATGTATGGAGACGCTCTGCACGACACCTGTGTTATTCAGAAAGCTTAATGAATCTGCACATATGAATCTGACTTATTCCGAGCTTTTCGGTTCGGAGATAAATGTTGACACAATGCATCTGGTTGCAAAGGAACTTGAAAGCGGAAACAGGGAAGTGGAAAAAGTTATTCAGTCATACACGGAGACTTTATGCAGTGCGCTTTTAAGCACAATCAATCTGCTGGGTATTCAAAGTGTGCATATCGGAGGAGATCTTGCTATTTTAGGAAAGCCGTTTCTTGAGATGTTAAAGACTACATTTGCCGCTTCCTTCTCTCCTCTTATCGGAACCGGCAATATACATTTTGATTTGTTTAACAGTGATTATGAAGATGTCAGGCAGGCCGCAACTATGATGAGCCTGGACAATATATTCAGAGAGTAGGTTTATCTGATACGGTGATACTATGATTTGAGCACGCCCGGGTTTTTATATATATCCTTTCAAGTGACGCCTCGCGGCTTCATGTCCGACGTAACGGTGCATCAGCACAGCTGCTGCATCCTTCGCATTCGTCTAAGAAAGCAAGCTTTCAAGACGAATGTCTTCAGGATACTAAGCTCACTTCGTTCGCTAAGTACCAACGTCTCCCAAGACACTTGACAGGATATATATAAAAACCCGGGCGTGTTCAGACACAACAGGCTGAATCAAACATGAATCTTCACTTCGCGGCCCGAAGGTGTGTATTTATAATATTTGACTCCGGCAGCGTCGAGCATTCTCTTGCTGCAAAGATCCAATGGGGTTCCGCTGTATTTGTCATCAGCATAGACTATGGTTTTGATACCGCACTGGATTATTGCTTTTGCGCATTCATTGCACGGGAACAGTGTGACATAGATACTGCATCCTTCCAGTGTACCGCCGCCACGATAGTTGAGGATCGCATTCATCTCCGCATGAACAACATATGCATACTTTGCATTATACATATCTTCTGCGGCATTTTCTCTGTTCCACGGAAATTCATCATCGGAACATCCGCGCGGGAAACCGTTGTATCCCATAGAGAGGATACGGTTCTTTTCGTTCACTATGCAGCTTCCGACCTGTGAGTTGGGGTCTTTTGATCTTTGTGCGGAAAGCTGGGCGATACCCATGAAGTACTCATCCCATGAAATAGCATCTTTTCTTTTCTCTGTCATGATTAATCAACCTCCAGTATACTGTAGCCTGCGGCTTTGCGCAGTCTGTTCATAATGGCACGGCCTATGCCTGTATCCTCGAATCCTTCCGAGTAGATCCTGTCTACTCCTGTCTCATCAAATTCCCTGAGTATTGCAAAAAGATTTCTGGCTACTGTGCTCTCATCGTTTCTTGTTCCCATTACTTTTAGTGTCGTCTGTCCGTGATATGCATTGCGGCTTTCGAGTGTAGCGATGACACCGGACTTCCTTCCTGCAGCAATATCCGCTGCCACAAGTTCGTTGATCTTATCGCGGACTTTGTCCGGCTCTCCCATCACTATCGTAAGTTCCGCCTTGGGTGCATAGTGTTTGTATTTCATTCCCGGTGCTTTGGGTCTCACACCTTCAGCCATCGGTCCCAGTATCGCAGGATCTATATCGACACGTCCCAGAACATCACGGAGCATTTCAAGCGTTATAGCACCCGGACGAAGCAGCATCGGAATATCTCCTGTTACATCAACTATGGTGGATTCAAGTCCGATATCAACACTTCCGCCGTCGATTATCATTTCTATCCTGCCATCCAGGTCCTCGATACAATGCTGCGCCGTAGTGGTGCTCGGCCTTCCTGACCGATTCGCGCTCGGAGCTGCTATCGGAACACCGCTCACGCGAATCAATGCGCGGGCTATCTCATCTACCGGCATCCTGACTGCAACTGTGTCAAGACCTCCTGTAGTCCTGTCCGGAACCACCGGTTTCTTACGCATTACAAGAGTCATCGGTCCCGGCCAGAATGCGGCTGCCAGTTTTGCGGCGGATTCGGGAACATTTTCCACTATCTCACTCAGTCCGTCCATGTCGGCTATATGAACTATGAGCGGGTTGTCACTCGGGCGTCCCTTGGCAGCATAAATCTTTGATGCGGCCTCCGGGTCAAAGGCATTACCTCCCAGACCGTACACCGTCTCAGTAGGGAATGCAACCAGTCCGCCGTCCCGTATGATCTCCCCTGCTTCGTTCAGCTGAATGTCGGTGAAATTTTCTCTGTTTATTTTTACTATTTTGGTTTGCATGGTTAAATTATATCATAATGCACCGAACTGAGCACTGTATGTCTTTGTCTCCGGGCTTAATTCGCTGCCCAAGTGTCATTCGAGAGGCTTGCTTCACTGCTCAGGTGCCATTCAAAAGGTTTGCTTCACTGCTCAGGTGCCATTCAAAAGGTTTGCTTAGATATCATGTGTCTTCTCAGGTGTCTTGCGAGACGTCGGCACTTAGCGAGCATGCTCTTGCGAGCTTATAGTGTCCGCTACCTCGAGCAAAGAAGGCGAGAGCCGTCATCCTGAGAAGACACACGATATCTAATCAAGCCGATAAATAAGACATCTTAATAAAGACATATGAGCATCGAAGCAAGTCGATTAAACAACCTGGAAGATGAAAAATTTCAGATAAAATGATGTCTCGCTGCCGCAGATAATAACCGGATGATCCGGGGCCTGAGTACGCGACTCGACCTGGCGCAGTGTAACGTGTGCACCCTGTGCTGCTTCACGGACAGTCTTCATAAAAAGTTCCGTGTCCATAAAATGCGAACAGCTGCATGTTGCCAGGAACCCGCCCGGCTTGACCAGCTTCATTCCGCGAAGATTTATCTCCCGGTAACCCTTTACCGCTTTTTTAATCGTTGCTCTGGATTTTGTAAATGCCGGAGGGTCAAGAATCACTACATCATATTTCTCTCCGCGGGCTTCCAGCGCCGGCAGGTAATCGAAAATGTCTGCGACTTCAAAATTCACTCTGTCACTTACACCGTTAAGCTCCGCATTTTCTCTCGCCTGAGCGATTCCCACTTCCGAAGCATCGACGCCTGTTACCGAAGCAGCACCTGCGATGGCTGCATTCAGAGCAAATGAACCTGTATGAGTGAAACAGTCAAGCACCCTCGCACCCTTACATAATTTCTGAATCGCGAGACGGTTGTATTTCTGATCCAGGAAGAATCCTGTCTTCTGGCCGTCAGCAACATTTACATAATATTTCACGCCGTTTTCGATGATCTGTATCTTCGTATCAAACGGTTCTCCGATAAAATCCTTGCACCGCTCCATGCCTTCCCGCTCACGTACTTTGGCATCGCTGCGCTCATACACACCTCGGATTATGATACCGTCCTCGGCCATGACTTTCTTCAGCAGGTCAATGATGACCTGTTTCATCCTGTCTATCCCGAGCGCAAGAGACTCCACCACGAGTACATCCTCGAATTTATCCACCACAAGCCCGGGCAGGAAATCCGCCTCTCCGAATATGACTCTGCAGGATGAGGTATCTACTGTCTTCTTCCTGTACTCCCACGCATCCCGTACACGCATCTCAAGAAAGCCTTCATCGATGACCGCCTGCGGATCGCGGCTCATCATGCGGACCGTGATTTTGGAATTCGGATTGATAAAACCCCATCCCATCGGATACCCGTCGAAGTCTGTGACCTTCACCACGTCCCCGTCTTCGAAATCACCTTCCACATATTCGATTTCATTATCATAAATCCAAGAGCCGCCCGATTTTACCGTGCGGCCCTCTCCCTTTTTAAGTATTACAGAAGCATCATTTTGTTTGCGAAGCATTCTTTCCTCATTTCCTCAGGCCATATGCTGGACTGAACTTCTCCTACATGCGCCTTGCTGAGCATCAGCATGCAAAGTCTTGACTGTCCGATACCGCCTCCTATCGTAAGCGGAAGCTCGTCATTCAGTACTGCTTTATGGTAAGGCAGCGATGCGCGACTCTCACAGCCGGCTTTTTTAAGCTGCTGCGCCATCGACTGTGCATCTACCCTGATACCCATACTGGAGAGTTCAAGAGCACACCCGAGAACATCAAACCAGACAAGTATATCACAGTTCAGATGCCAGTCATCATAATCCGGGGCACGTCCGTCGTGCTTCTCACCGTTTGAAAGCACTTCACCTATCTGCTCGATACACACAACTCCGTATTCCCTGGCGATGGCATTTTCGCGCTCCTTCGGAGTCAGGTCAGGATATCTGTCCAGCAGCTCCTGAGATGTGATGAAATATACATCATACGGAAGATGACATGTGATAGCATGCGGAAACTTGTACCAGAGCTGATGCTCAAGATGTTTGATAACCTTCCATATCTGTCTGACTGTCTCTTCAAGTGTTTCCATATTTCGCTGATCGCGGGTAATGACTTTTTCCCAGTCCCACTGATCCACATATGCTGAATGAGTGTTGTCGAGATCTTCATCACGGCGGATAGCATTCATATTTGTATAAAGGCCCTCGCCCGGCTTGTAGCCATACTCCCCGAGGGCCATTCTTTTCCATTTTGCAAGTGACTGTACGACTTCGACATCATGTACAGGAACTGACGGAATATCGAAACCCACCGGTCGTTCCACTCCGTTTAAGTTATCGTTAAGTCCGCTGGAACGGGTCACAAAAAGCGGAGCACTGACACGCTCAAGGTTCAGTTCTTTTCCGAAATCTCTGGTGAAGACATCGTGTATGTATCTTATAGCGTTCTGCGTCTCGCGAACGTCCATTTTGGGATTGTAATCTGCAGGAATTTTTAATGACATATTTCTTCCTTTCCGTTTCCTGTTTTCAGCAGGCGAATTTTTCAAAACAACTCATATTTTTGCGTTATGTCTTACAAAAGATATATTTCGATTTTATAGTCTACCACAATCGACAGATAATGGCATCAAATGATATCAAAAATATTCTATGGGAAGATCAATACGGTTTTCTCACAAACAGTTTTTTTTAATCAATCAGACACTTATATGTCTCTCTGGCCACACCAAGTTCCTCGTTTGCGGGGATGACAAGAACCTTCAGATCCCCGAGGAATCCCAGTTTCTCAAGGACACGGCTGCGGAGAAGTTCTGAATTCTCCCCTATTCCGCCGGTAAACGCGACTGCATCTATGCCTCCCATCAGGGCGGCAAAACGTCCGATGTATCCTGTTACTTCTTTACAGTATATGTCAAATGCCAGCTGTGCACGTCTGTTACCGTCTTTTGCGGCTTCTATTATGTCACGCAGGTCATTGCTTACACCTGAAATACCGAGCAGTCCCGAACGTTTCTGCAGCGTCTCTTCGATTTCTTCATATGGAAATCCTGCGTAATCATGCATAAATACACTGACATAAGGATCCACATCTCCGCAGCGGTTGGACTGCGGCACTCCGCACTGCAGACTCATACCGAAACTGGTATCGAAACATTTTCCGTCAACAATCGCGCTTATCGAACTGCTGCCTCCGAGGTGACAGCTGACTGCTTTATAATGCTCCCCAAGTTCCTCCGTCAGCTTCGATGCCACATATCCGTGCGATGCACCGTGATATCCGAACTTCCTCACACCGTATTTCTCATGCCATTCATATGGTACCGGGTAAATGTAATTCTCTTCCGGTATTGTCTGGTGAAATGCTGTCTCAAACACTCCGACCAGCGGAGTATCCGGCATCAGCTTCCGGAATACTCGTATCGATTTCAGATAAAATGTATTGTGTGCCGGTGCGACGACCATATACTCTTCCATACCCTTTATGACTTCATCGTCAATGATATGCACTCCGTAATGATCTTTCGACAGCACTGTCTTAAACCCTACTGCATCGATTTTTACATCTTCCGGTATAGTCTTCAGAAAGTCCCTGATTCCCTCTTCGTAATCCGTGACTCTCTCATACTTCTGACTCATGATAACCCGCTCACCCGGCATATCATAGAGTTTGAATTTAAGTGACGTGCTGCCTGTATTGCAAACCAGTATGTTCATAACTACTCCCCTTCTGTATATGTGCTTCTACTTGACGGGCATACTCCCTTCAGGAAACACTCCCCGCATTTCTCGTGATTTGCCACACATATGGTGCGCCCCAGTGTGATGATATCGATATTCCATAGTATCCAGTGATCCTCCGGAAGTATCTCCATAAGTTCGTACTCTATCTTCACCGGATCGTCTGACTGCGTAAGTCCGAGTTTTTTGCTGATGCGCTTCACATGCGTGTCGACCACAACGCTCGGTATTTTGTAAATGTTCCCGCGTATGCAGTTTGCGGTCTTTCTGCCCACACCCGGCAATGCCGTAAGCTCATCGATATCAGACGGAACCTTTCCCTTGTATTTCGTCACAAGCTCCTGCGCGCAGGCAATGATATTTTTAGCTTTGTTATGATAAAAACCTGTGCTGTGGATATCTTCCTCAAGCTCCTTCAGATCAGCAGCGGCAAAATCCTCAAGTTTTTTATATTTTTTAAAAAGATCCTTCGTGACTATATTGACCCTGGCATCCGTGCACTGCGCACTCAGCATGACTGCTATCAGTAACTGCCAGGGAGTTTTATAATTCAAAAAGCACCTGAACTCCGTGCCGTATTCTTTATCAAGAAGTTCCAGTATGCGCTTTATATCCGGTTTTGTTTTTGCCGATGATTTCATTTAATATATCAGATCCTCGTCAGTTATTTCACCCTTTGCGACTATGTTTGTCGGTCCTGTAAGATACAGATCCTTTTCCGTCGAGTCAATGATAAGCTCTCCGCCGGTCATCTGAACATGCACATTTATCCCGTCGGATATTCCCTTCATTCTGAGTGCAGTAACCATGCTGCCTGTTCCTGTCCCGCACGCATAGGTAAAATCTTCAACACCGCGTTCAAATGTACGCTCAAAAATCAGATGATCTCCGAGAATCTCATAAAAGTTGATATTGGCACCCTTCGGGAATGCTTTGTGGTACCGCATCTTACGTCCGAGCTCACGCAGCTCATTCTGGTCACGTTCACGGATATTGTCAAGCGGAATGACCGCATGCGGTATGCCGGGGTTCCCCAGTTCTACATATGAGCACTCGTATGTCTTCCCGTCAACTTCGATCGGATAATCCAGTTCAACAATACCGGGATCATTGAGACGTACCTTATACAGTCTTTCATTGATACGCTCGCCTGTCACTATACCTGCGGTAGTCTCTATTGTCTGTATGTTTCCGGCAAGTCCTGTCTCATATCCGTAACGGCAGATGCAGCGTGCACCATTTCCGCACATTTCACCCATACTTCCGTCGGAGTTATAAAATCTCATCCTGTAATCTGCATCACCGTCTGCTTTATCGACTACCATGAATCCGTCTGCTCCGATGCTCATATGGCGTTCACAGACCGTCCTTGCGATGTTCCCCAGCTTTTCTACCGGAATGTGTTCTTCCATATTGTTGATAATGATGAAATCATTACCGGCCCCGTTCATTTTCCAGAATTTCATTTTAATACTCCCTGATATTCTATTTAGCCTTCTTTACAAGTAAAGTATTATAAATCAGCACTGCCACAAGTACCATGACCGCACCGATAAGTGACAGCGGTGTCAGCATTTCACCATAAAATATCGCAACCCAGATAGGATTGAGCACAGGTTCAACTCCGCTGATAAGACTTGCGGCAATCGGTGATGTTGTTTTCAGTCCCGTCGCAAGTAGGATGAATGCACAGGCAACCTGCACTATTCCCATGACTATAATCACTATCCACGTAATGCTCTCCGTGGCCGCAAAATCCGTTTTGATAAGCCAGGGCAGTCCTATCAATACATTCAGTATCATTCCGAAAAATGTAGACGACAGCGAATCCGACTCCGGTGTGGCATTCATGAGAAACACTCCGGAATAGGTTATTCCGGAAATGAGCGCAAGCGCATTACCGAGCATATTTCCGGCCTGCAGTCCGTCAATGAAGAAAAACAGTACGCCTATCATCACCACTACGGCTGCCCAGATATCCAGACTTTTCGGTTTCTTTTTAAAGAAAACCGCCGAAATGATCATGACCCAGATCGGCACCGTGAACTGAAGTATGATGGCATTTCCTGCAGTGGTCAGTTTATTTGCTATGCAGTACAATCCCTGAGTAACCGAAATTGCAAGCGCACCTATAAGCACTGTCTTATTAAATATGATCTTATGCTTTGTTATCTTCAGATATGCGAACACGAAAAGAAATGCAATCGCGTTTCTTGCCGCATTGATTGCAAGCGGGCTCCACGGGATATACTTGATGAAAATTCCACCGAGTGAAAAACATACTCCCGACAGGAAGACCAGTATCGGTCCGATATTCATTTTTTTTGTTTTGCTCGTTGCTGTCATTCTTTTGAGCTTAAGACCGCCGGTTTTCTATTACACAATTTGCTTTCCGGTTTTCGGGATTTCATATAACCCGCCCGGCTACACAATTGAATTTAATACATGATCCAGCTCTTTATCAACCTTTGGCATCTTCTTCGGTTTCGGATCATAAATCATATTTCCAAAAACAGATACAGCCGCCGGATTTCTGAGAGCCGTCAGATCTTCAAGCGGATTTTTATGAACAACTATGAAATCTGCCGATTTTCCCTCATCTATCGAACCGGTTTCATCTGAAATACCGGCAATGTCCGCATTCAGCAATGTGGCTGTATGCAGGGCAAACTGCTCCGTGACACCACAGAATTTTACATAATATATCAGCTCCCGCCACATATCGTAATGTGTGATATACGGGCATCCTGTATCTGTCCCCAGTCCGACGGTAATTCCTTCCTGCAGGCAGCGAATGGCACATTTTTTCATGCTCTCAAAAAGAAGCTTCCCGTTTTTCATATCCAGATCACTGGTACCTGTAACAGACTGATCCATCATCACAAAAGGAATCGTCGGTGACAAAGTATTGACAAGAGCTGCTTTATTCTTTTTGAACATTCCTATAATCTCATCTGTCGGCTCACCGCCGTGTTCGATGGTATCGACTCCGTTTTCCAGGGCCGCTTTCATACCCTGAGTGCTTTCCGCATGCGCCGCGACATGAAATCCCAGCTGATGTGCTCTGTCACTTGCAGCCTTTATATATTCCTCCGGCATTTTCATCGGCGGCTCCCCGGACTCTTCCGCATCCAGTATTCCGCCTGTGATCATCAGTTTAATAAGATCAGGTTTTGTCTTTGACAGTGTATCCACCATCTGTACTGCTTCTTCAGGGCTGTTCACCGGTAATGCTACTGAACCTGTCATATGTCCGCCCGGAACAGAAACCGCATAGTTTGCCGCAAGGATTCTCGGACCAAGTGTTTTTCCGGCAAGGATTTTATCCCTCAGCTTTGTATCAAATTCCATTACTCCGCCTACTGCACGTATGGTCGTCGTTCCTGACAGCAGTTCCTGCTTTGCATTGCTTTCGCACATTTTTCCGACAACACCGCGGACAAGAGCGTACTTCAGCAACGCTGCAATTTTATTGTAATCGGTTCTTCCTTTTTTCGGTTTTCCGCTTCCCGGGATATGCACATGCAGATTTATAAGACCCGGAAGAATATACGCTCCCTGCAGATCGCGTATTTCCACACCCTCCGGGATCTCACGTTCCGGAATGATCTTTTCAAATTTCCCTCCGGAAACCAGTATCGCCATGCCTTTTACCGGCTGCATATCCGCATGACCGTTAAGGATAAACATATTCTTGAGAGCATACATATTTACTGTTTTCTCCTGCTATAATTTTATTTTCTTGCCGCTTCCATCTTTGCAAGAAATTCTTCTCCGTATCCGTAATGTTCTACCACATAATCCAGATCCTTGTCTCCGCGTCCCGAAAGACATACCAGTATCGATTCCGGTTTGCCCTTGCGTGCTTCTCTGATGGCATAAGCCAGTGCATGAGAGCTCTCGATGGCAGGAATGATTCCCTCGTTTCTTGAAAGCATGAAGAGGGCCTCGATTGCCTCGTCATCACTTGCGGTGACATAGTTGAAACGTCCCTGATCGTAAAGCATTGCGTGCTCCGGTCCTACTGCCGGATAATCCAGACCACTTGCATTTGAGTAAACCGGTGCCGGATCTCCGTTCTCGTCTGCCAGCATGATGCTGTTAAATCCATGCATAACTCCTTCTTTTCCGTATGTTACGCTGGCAGCATGATCACCGAGGGCACTTCCTCTTCCTCCCGGTTCTACACCTATGATTTCCACCGGATCCGCAATAAACGGTGTGAACATCCCTATTGAATTTGATCCGCCGCCTACACATGCAACAACCTTGTCGGGCAGATGTCCCGTCTGTTCGATAAACTGACTTCTCGCTTCAGCACCTACCACATACTGGAAATCTCTGACCATAAGCGGGAACGGATGCGGTCCTGCTGCCGTGCCGATACAGTAGATTGCATCATGGTATTCTTTTGAATATGCCATGAATGCCGCGTCAACAGCTTCCTTCAGCGTCTTAAGTCCGAAGGATACAGGAACTACATTTGCGCCCAGCATTTTCATCCTTGTTACGTTCGGAGCCTGCTTGGCGATATCGACCTCTCCCATATAAATATCACATTCCAGTCCGAAATATGCCGCAGCCGTAGCAAGCGCAACTCCGTGCTGTCCTGCTCCGGTTTCCGCAATAAGCTTCTTCTTACCCATGTATTTTGCAAGAAGGCCTTCGCCCATACAGTGATTCAGTTTATGTGCACCCGTATGATTAAGGTCCTCACGTTTCAGATATATCTGCGTGCGTCCCAGAAGATTCGAAAGGTTCTGGCAATGATAGACCGGAGTCGGTCTTCCCTGGAAATCTTTTCTGATTCGTCTGAGTTCGGCAATAAACTGCGCAGACTGTGCTATCGTCTGATATCCTTCCGCATACTCGTTAAATGCCTTTATCAGTTCAGGATCATCAAGATAGTTTCCGCCGTACTTTCCGAAATAACCGTTCTCATCAGGGTATTCTTTTAAATAGTTGTCATAATCACGATATTTGTTGCTCATTTTCCCCTCCTCTTCATGAGTAAATAAAAAGACTTTATTTGAGTATTTTCGTCAGCTATACACAGTCTTTTTATCTGTATGATTCAGTGTATCCTTTTTTAACAATTGTAACACCGGTATCTAATTTTGTGGGAACCGGAGAAATGTTTTTCTCCTGCCAGCCAGGAACCACCGACTGGTTATTAATTGCATAAAGAAATTGCAGGCCCCAGTAACCCATCTGCTGCGTTCCCTGTGCACATGTACCGTACAGAACACCTTTTTCTATATAATCAAGGACTCCTTCATCCGTATCGAAACATATGCAGCATATATCATCTGCTCTGCCGGCCTCCTCTATTGCCTGCCCCGCTCCGAGACCTGTCCATCCTGTTACGGCAAATATGCCGTCAATTTCAGGATGCGCGGAGATAAGCGATAGCGTTGCAGCAGCCGAATCATTTTCATTCTGTCCTCCGTTTACGCTTTCAAGCACTGTGATATCAGGCTCATTTTCACGCATATACTCTGTAAACCCGATATTGCGTTCTTCCTGATTCATTAACCCCGGAAAAAGCACAACTGCAACATATCCTTTGTGTCCGATGGCTTCAGCCATTTCTTTCGCAGCCGCTGCACCTGCTGTTCTGGATTCCGTCCCTACGAAACTGTATCGGTTCGACCCGGCCGAATCCGAATCAAAGCATATTATCGGAATGCCGGCATTATATGTTCTGTCTATTACATCTTTCATAGCATCACCGTTAACCGGTGAAATCAGTATTCCGGCAGGTTTCTTGGCAATTACCTGTTCCAGGACCTGCGTCTCTTCGACATAATCTGCTTCAGCAGCTCCGGTATATATTGCATTTACTCCAAGTTCCTCTGCCGCCCTCTGCATTCCTTCAAAGCATCCTGCCCAGTATTGAACTCCGGATGAAAATGTAATCATATAATAATCCCCGCTATTATTTGCGGCGGAATATACATTATCCCTCTCGACATTTGCCTCCCCTGTACTGACGGAACGATTTCCGGCAAGTGCATCTTCATCAGGAAGAACTATAAAGTTGCATGAGCAAAGGCAGACTGTCAGGAATAATGCTGAAACAATGCATCTTTTCACCTCTGACATAAAGTTCTCCTGATTTGTACCCTCCAAGTCCGACGATAGCCTGCATCAGTTCGCTTCTCCCTGCGCCGATAAGGCCTGCAAATCCCAGTATCCTGCCTTTCCTGAGGGAAAAGCTGATATCGTTGAATCCTCTTCCTGTAAAATGCTCGACCCGCAGGAGTTCTTCGCCGGGATTCCCGGATGCTTTCGGAGGGTAGAATGCAGATATTTCACGACCAACCATACTGGTTATGACCGTCTTCTCATCAGTATCAACGATATTATCCGTGAGTATCATATAGCCATCACGCAGGACCGAAACTCTGTCACAAAGAGAAAAAATCTCATCCATCCTGTGAGATATATATATGATACCGATGCCCTGTTCTCTCAGCTTTCTGCACAACCTGAAGAGATTATCGGTTTCCTCTCCTGTAAGGGATGAAGTCGGTTCGTCAAGAATAATCAGCTTTGCATTGAGAGAAAGTGCTTTTGCTATCTCGGCAATCTGCTGCTGAGCCACGCTGAGTGTATATACCTTTGAGTCTGCGCTGAAATCCGCATTGAAATCCTTCAGAATTTCGTCTGTTTTACGGTACAATTCCCTTTGATCTATAATTCCCATGTGCCGCGGGATATCCCACATCCACATGTTTTCAGCGACGGAAAGATGCTGGCAAAGTGCAAGTTCCTGATGAACAAAAGCAATTCCTGCAGTAACCGCTTCTCTGGCCGAACCGAAATCAACCTTTTTCCCGTCAAAAATAATATCACCACAATCCCTTTTGATAATACCTGCTGTGACATTCATAAGAGTTGACTTGCCGGCACCGTTTTCCCCACAGAGAGCATGTATTTCTCCTGCACGTACATCCATGCTGACATCTGCAAGTACTGTATGCGTGCCGAAGGTTTTTGATATATTCCTGATTTCAAGTATGTTTTTCACTAACCAATCCCCTTAGTCCGTATATCATGTTTCATTTTTATGTATACCAAGCAGTACCGGACAGTATTTTTTATAGTTATTATAACAAAAATCTTATCCGAATACCCGATGAGCATACTCTGTTGATATCTTCAGCAATTCATTATAATACTCTCCGGCGTTTACTTTTTCATCTGAAAGCATAATAAGAGGTATGGCGATTACTTCCGGTGCCAATGCCTCCATTGTCTCCCTGTACTGCTCAATCGCTTTCTCAGGAAAATCATACGAGAAATATACTATCTTTCCCGGAAAATATTTTCTGATATTTTCAAGGTCTACAGACGAATACTGATACGCAAGATTTACTCCTGCAAAATCTTTATGCTGATTGCAATACTCAGCAATACATGGGTTAGGTCCGCAATTATGCATAAGTCCTGCGCCGTACCTGTCATAAATTTTCCTGTTTGCAGGGATATCAAACTGTCTGAACATTTCCGGTGAATATGCAGTGCAAAGGTCTGCACTGGTATGCCCTTTCCTTCCTTCCGGGCACCATCTGAAAAAGAAATCCGTAGATGTCATATTGTTAATGTCACCTACTATTTCAATTGCAGCGTCCGTCTCTTCCATGATTGCCTGATTGATAATGTCCAGCAGATGCGTAACAGCTTCCGGTTCTTCGACCATTGATATAAAAAGTTCTTCACTTCCTATAAGATCCATGGCCACACTCATGGCACCATTGTTATCCATTCCGGAAAGATAAACACATCCCCCTGTTCTCTCATAGAAATACTTAAGGCGCTCCAGATAGTATTTTGAAAATCCCGTGTTTCGCATATCCGGAATTTTAAGATCATACGTTTCCTCTATTGAAGCAAAAACTCTGCCTCTGATACCCGGAGTCTGCTGCGGATTCTCTCCCTTATATACCTGTGCTCCAAACGCATTTGATACACCTACACATCCCACATCAACAAAAGCACAGGGAATATAATCATCAGGAAGCAGTTTCAATGACTGTTCGCAGGAATACATTCTCAATTCGAACTGCTTGTCATGATTATAAAGAATATCATGCATGGTGTAACCGAAAGGATTATAGTCCAGACTCAACGCTATCGGAATATGCTCAACCTTCTCGTAATTCCACGCACGACGAATCTGCTCGCGTCTGCGCTCGAGCTCCTTCTTATCATATTCTGCAATGTATTCTGCGCGTATATCAATCATAGTCTTATTTCTTCAAAAAAGTCATTGCCCTGTCTATCCATCCAGGCAAAGCATCTTCGTGATTGTAATCGTAATAAATAACTTTTTCCTTCGGGCCTGCAAAATTATTGAATACTGCGAACTGTGAAGCCGGAGGAATGAAACGGTCCTGTAATGTAATTTCCATCAACACGGGATTCTTTACACGTTTTGCAAAATTAACACAGTCTATGTAACTTAATGTTTCCAGCATTTCATCCACATTTTCGTGAAGATGATCATAACGTCTGAAATACTGCCCAATCTCGCTGTATGGTGATCCCGGATTTTCAACCGAATGATAATTACTTTCAATTACATACGGAAAATCCGAAAGAAAATTGCTTCCGCAGACTGTTTTTTTAATGCCCCCATGGAGTGCGCTGCACGCTACTGATAATGCGCCTCCCTGAGATGTTCCGTATGTTGAAATTGCATCAGCATCTACTTCGGGGAATTTCTCCACAATCTGCGCAAGCTCCAATGTATCAAGATATATTCTTCTAAAGGCAAGCTGGTCAGCGCCCTCTCTCATGCCCCGCATTATCAGCCCGTACATGATCCAAGCCTGAGGATTTTGAACACAGTCACGGCTGTCACTGCCCTCGCCCCTGCAGTCCAACGCAGCAACACACATCCCTTCTGCTATAAAATGCAGATACATAGTCCAGTCCATACTTGCTATGGTATACCCGTGGAACCAAAGTACACATGGATGCGGCCCCGGTGTCTTAGGTCTAAGGTATTTTGCAGTAACCCTGGCTCCGCCAACACCATTGAAGCTGAGTTTATAACAGTCCGCTGAGCGGCACTCAAATTCTGCTTTTTCAAGTTTGACATCAGGATCAATATCATCAAGAAGAGTTTTTGCACGGTCCCAGTATCCGTCAAAATCTGCAGCTTCAACCTCACTGCCATAATACGCTTCTAATTCTTCCAGGTTCTTTCCATCTGCTGAAAAGACTTTCATTTATTTTCTCCTTTAACTTTTCGTGATGCACTTATAAACAATACTACACTTATTGCCATTACAATTAAAGTAAGACTCATGGAAGTCTGAAGTTCCATAATCTTAGATGCCAGTCCAATATAAACACTTGCCAATGCTGCGGCTATTATTATATCATCTAATGAGCCTGCAAAGGAAATAGTTATCGCAGAAATCATCGCAATGAAAAATGCCAGAATCAGCTTTGTCCTGTTTTCTGTTTTTCTGAATACCAGTTTTTAAAAATTCCGGAAATGCTTACCTTTTTCTTTTTTATTCAGCTATTGTAACAATCACGCTTATTTGCATAGTACTATAAAAGCATATCGCTTGCGATATGTCCGTGCCGAGCGCAGTCGCGTCAGCGACATATTTCCTTTCGCGCGAGTGTGCATCCCGCGGAGCGTTTATATAATAGGAAATGCAAAGCAATTTCCTATTATATAAGCAAAGTCGGAATACATAGGCACCAAAAATGCCTGCATAATTCCGACTGCGCAAATATAATACATTGATTGAATTAGAGAAAATCTTTTAGTCAATTTCTGATTCCATCATCCCTTGACTGCTCCTGCTGTAAGCCCTTCCATAAACTGCTTCTGCAGGAACAGATACAGAATAGTAAGCGGCAATGTAATTATGATAACTCCCGCAAAGATGATCGTGTATTGTGATCCGTGCTGACCGCTGAACATAAGAAGTCCGTACGGCAGCGTTCTGAGTTTCTCCTTACTGATAAGGATAAGCGGGAACAGCATATCATTCCAGATGGTAACCATATTGAAAATAAGGCATGTTGCCACCGCACTTCTGCAAAGTGGGAACATAATGTTCCAATATAGCTGAATTTGTGAACATCCGTCAATTACAGCGGCCTCCTGCAGATCCCACTGTATCTCCTCCATAAATCCATAGAAAATAAAAATCGTAAACGGAAGCTCATATGCCGTGTGAACCATAATAAGTCCAAACAGAGAATTCATAAGCCTCATTTTGCTCATCTGCAGCGCCAGCTGCACAATACCGACCTGGGTAGGAATCGAGATACCGATTACAAACAGATAATATATCGGTTTACTCATCTTAAGGCCCAGTCTGGTAAGCGCAAATCCACCCATACTTCCCAGAAATGTCAAAAGTATCAGTGAGCCTCCCGTTACGATAAACGAATTGAGATAATACTCTTTCAGATGTCCGTCCACAAAAGCTTTGACATAATTATCAAGCTTAAATGATTCAGGAAGTCCGAAGATATTGTCATAAAGTTCAAACAGCGATTTGAATGAGCCTGATATTACCATATATATCGGGAATAATATCAGCAGTGCAAAGAAAACGAGTACCGCATATTTTGCTATCTTGGCACCAATGTTTTTTTTATTTGTTACCATATGCGTCCTCCTCTCATCAATCTTTCTTTCTCATTGCGAATAACTGGATAAATGTAATAATGGATACAACCAGCAGAAGTACTACCGAGATTGCCGAACTCAGTCCTACGTCACTGTAAGCATAAGCTTCCTTGTACAGCAATGTGGACAATACCTCAGAGGTATGCGTTGCTCCTCCGTTCGTCATAACATATACGAAATCAAATGCTTTAAATCCACCTATAGTCGTAAGAACAAGTACAATTACCGTTGTTGATCTTATGAGCGGTATTGTTATATGTATAAGCTGCTTCCATGCGGATGCACCGTCCAGGCTTGCACTTTCGTACAGCTCTATCGGAACGTTCTGCAATCCTGCTATGAATAAGACAACTGACTGTCCGATTCCAATCCAAACATGAACTGCTGTAATTGCGTAAATTACTATTTTTTCATCTGATAGCCATGATTTTCGAAGAGCGCTCAGTCCTATTATTCTGAGGAACTCATTTAATGCACCGAAGTTCGGATCATAAATAAAGCCCCAGATAAGACCTACTGTGGTAGTTGCCATAATGGCCGGCAGAAAATATATAGTTCTGAATACATTATGGACTCTTGATTCTTTATAAACCAGGATTGCCAGAATGAATCCAAACAAGGTCTGGAAAATCACCAATGTCACCGTATATTTTATGGTATTTACAAATGCCATTCTGAATACACGGTCTCCAAACAGCTTTTTAAAATTATCAAGTCCGACAAACGGTTTCTCTGACGAAAGTCCGTTCCACTGGAAAAAGCTGTTGTAGAGCGCCGATACATTCGGTGCTATAAAAAATATGGAATAAATAAGCACAGGAAGAATCAGGAATAAATATCCCGTGAGCTTTCTGCTGTCTATTATTTTCTTCTTTCCAATCATTTAGTTTTCTCTCTTTTAATAACTGCAGGGGCAAAACCCCTGCAGCTTTTGTGTTTACTGTAAAGCATCAATTTCTGTCTGCGACTTTGCAATTTCCTCGTCAAGGTTCTTTCCACCCTCTGCCATACGTACACAAAGGTCTTCTACGATACCCATAAGTTCAGAATTCTCAACATAAGTATCTGGCCAATCTGCCGGTTTCGGTCCCATTACGTCAGAAAGCATCTGAAGTGCAGGAATATCAAGTGTTACGCCCTGTACTGTTGAAGGCTGAACTGTAGCGTTGCAATAAATTGCCTCGCCTTCCGGAGAATAGAAGAACTCAACGAACTTCTTTGCAGCATCAAGCTTTGTTGTGTTTGCAGCGATACTCATGTTCTGGCCTGCAGCTGAGATACCCTGGCCCTGTCCTGCAGTATTGAAAATCGGCATTGCGCCGAACTGGAGATCAGGATTCATATCCATAAGAGTTGCAACTGTCCAGTTACCATCCATAAGCATTGTTGCCTTTCCTGAAGCGAAAAGTGAAATGCCTGACTCATAATTCGTACCTGTAAGGTTCTCCTGGAAAATACCATCGTCAACCATCTTTGCTACATCACCAAATACTTTCTTGTAAAGGTCATCTGCAAGAACAGCATCGCCTGTCTCAAGATCATGAAGTGCATTTGGATTCTCTGGAGCATAGTCACAAAGGAGTGCCTCATAAAGAATATCTGCTACCCATGCCTCACCAAAACCGATTGCGATTGGCTGATAGCCTGCATCCTTTGACTTCTGAGCGGCAACCTTAAGTGACTCGTAATCAGTCGGAACGTCGATTCCAAGTTCCTCGAAAAGTGCTGTGTTGTAGAATGTAACGAATGTGTTGCATGTTTCCGGAAGGCCGTACTGCTTTCCGTCAACCTGGCCGACACCAAGAACACCAGGTGTTACATTTGCGTAAAGTTCAGGCTCCATCTCGTAGCAGTAACCTGCATCAACAAGTTCCTTAAGGTATGGACCCGGATGATCCATGAATACGTCTGCGCCCTCACCGCTGAGAAGGCGGGCTTTAAGTACTGCATAGTACTCTGTAAGGTCATTTGATGTAACTTCCATGTTGACCTTAATGCCGGGATTCTCATCTTCGAATGCTGCAATCATCTCATTAAGAACATCGATATCCTCTGTTCTCCATGTAACGTAAGAAAGCTCAACAGGACCTGATGTTGCTTCTGCTGCAGGTGCTGCTTCACCTTCTGCTGCTTCTGCTGCAGGTGCTGCTGCAGGAGCTGCTGCTTCTGTCTCTGCTACTGCAGGAACGTTTCCGCTGTCACCGCAAGCGGCAAGTGTTCCTACGAGCATAACTGCCAGTAACAAACATACAATCTTTTTCATACTTTTTCTCCTTGTAGATTTATATTGCTTTAATATCTATTATCATTGCGGAATACCGTTTCGCACAATCGATTCGGATTCCGTAGTTAACAATATCCTCTCCACTCATTTCAGCTGATGTTCCGTCATAAAACTCAACCGAATATTTTCTGCCCGTGTCAATACCCTTTGGGAATGCATAATAGCTTTCCGCATCATCCGTCAGTCTGAAGGCAAATACCAGGCTTTCTCCGAGTTTTTCACTCTCGAGCTGAATCAATGTCCAACCTGTTATATCATTCATAAGCTTAGGCTCTGTAAGAAGATGCGCTATCGAAGTCTCAAGCAGTTCCTTATGCTCAATTCCGTAAAGATTGGCCTTGCGTATGATTTCCTGATTTTTCTCAGAAAATGCAGCCAGGTCCGCGCTGAATCCGTACTCACCTAAAAGATTGCATGCCATGACAAAATCAAGATTATAATCTACTGTCTGCTCCCACCATGCATCACCACAGGTGATAACCTTTGTTCTCTTATCAATATCATGATCAGTATACGTATTGACCGGGAATTTAACCTCCTGTGCTACTATCCAGCTGCCCATGTATGCCGGCGTCATTCGCATGGCGACATTCTGTCGTGACCTCAGTATCTCCAGAGGATGAACCGTGTCGCTTACGAAATGTCCGTGATACAGGTTGAAAACATTGGCTATGTCTGTTCTTGCACCGCCTCCGGCACATCCCTCAAATGAAACCTGAGGATTTCTTTCCTGGAATTCCCTGTAAAGCTCACGTTCGGCAATATAGTAATAATAGTAATTTGTTCCCGTAAGGTCACGGTACATATCGGTGTTATAATCAAGCTTCATCCACTTAAGGTCATACGTCTGTACAAGTCTGGAAAGCTCATTAACGATATACTCTCTTACTTCCGGTTTAGTCAGATCATAAATCACCGCATCTTCATCCATAAACCAGTCCGGATGATTCTTATAGACATCTGTTTCACGTCCAGCTCTCTGGGGTTCCATCCATAATCCGAAATCCATTCCGTTTTCCCGGACATAATCAGCAAATTCCTTCATATTTCCGTGGAATGCTCTTGTCGTGTTCTCCTGCCAGCATCCAACCTGATTTTCCCAGTCTACCCCTGTTCCGAACCAGCCTGCATCTATTACAAATGTCTTTATTCCCAGTTTTTTTGCAACGGGAACCTGCTTCTTCAGTACTTCTGCATCAAGAACGTCATAGTTATAGAACCACGTGTTGAATACCGGGTCCGGAATATGGCGTCTCGGATACCTCGGAAGAATATATCTCTGTATTGCTTCTCCGCAGTTTTTAAGATCCCCGTCAAAAGAATACATGAGAATTTCAGGCATTTCCAATTCGGTCTCTGCAGCAATTCCAAGTCTCAGTCCTGCATCGGAAAGCCCCGCTTCAATCACTGTATAACCGGTCCTGTGTCCCGCTATTCTGCGGAATCTGATGACCCAGTCGCCGATTGGAAGCACATGGAATGCCACAGCCTTTCCCGTATTCCTGCTGCGAAGACATGCAAACGGTGTACAACTTACTGTAGAAGATCCGGCTGAATTCGTAAGCTCAATATTTCCCGAAGCAAGCTTCATCCACTCGCCCTGGTTTTCAGCGCACCATGCGGTGTATTGGCCATATATCTCAAAATCATTTCCGTAAACCGGAATTCTGGACATACAGGAATAAATCACATGATCCTGTTTATCTGTATTCTTTACATATGGCTTTATACTGATAATCCCTGTTACATCATCAACTTCGTAATCAACCCTTACTTCAAAAGGTCCGGCACTAAGCAGGAACCGTGAATCTCCGGTTTTCTCCGCTTTAAATTTATCTCCGTCAAATCTTCCCGCATCCGTATCCAGAAAAAATGTACCGTTACATTCCGGAATAGGTGCCTCTGCAGCCGCATTTCCGAAGAAATTTTTCCACTCTAATTTTCTGTTTTCTTCATCAAAACTGAGGACAACTCCTCTGCTTTTTTTTCCTGCCAGTTTAATCAGACTCATCATGATTCCTTTCAGCGTATCTAAAGCGCTTTAACATTATAATAATCTGTGCATTTTTATTATTCAATTAAAAAATAAATATTGTTAATATAGCATAAAATTACAGCTCTGTTTTGTAAAACTTGCCTTGCGGCGAATGCCGAAATCACCTGTTTTTACTAAAATTACTAAAGTTTAATAAATAAATTGTTTTACAAAATAAGAATCGCTATAATTGTCAGTATTAATATATATTAGGAATGGACTCTATGGAAAAGCTCACTATCAATGACATAGCAAAACTCGCCGGGGTTTCACCTGCTACCGTATCACTCGTTATGAACGGAAGAAAAGGTATCAGCGAAGCTACACGCGAAAAGGTTCTTTCAATTATTGCAGAAACCGGTTTCAAGCCGAACGCTCACACAAGGCGCCTTACCCTGAAGAAAAGCTTCACTGTAAGTATTGTGATGCGACAGCGTTCATGTGCTCTCTTCAATTTTTTCTCAATGGAATTACTGATGGGAATTTTTCAAGAAGCAAGACGTCTTGGGTACAATATCAATTTCTCCACAGTAGATGCCAATAATGACTTTTCACAGATTCTCGATGCCGTAAGCACCGGTGCGTCCGACGGAGCAATTTTCATACAGGCATATGAACCTACTGTAATCGATACTTTGGAAAAAGAAAAATTTCCGTTTATTTGTGTTGACTCACATCTTAAACAGGATGGAAAGCATCCCTGCATGGATGTTGATTATTACCATGCAGCATATCTTGCAACAGAGTACCTGATTTCCCGCGGGCACAGGAGCATTGCATTCATAAGCTCCGATGACTCATCTGAATACTTTATGAGAAATTTTACCGGTTACACCGATGCTCTTAAAGACCACGAGCTTGTATGCAGACCGGAATGGATTCAAAAGGGTGCAGATCCTGAAGTACCTACTCCCGGCTGTATGGATAATCTGCTCAACTGCAAACACCGTCCCACTGCTGTATTCTGTACCGGTGACATGCTTGCGGTTGAGGCAATCAACCGTATTCACAAAGCCGGATTGAGAATTCCTGATGACATATCCATCATTGGCCTGGACGACCTTATAGTGTCTGAGTACCTCAATCCCCCTCTGACAACCATGACTGTAGACAAAAACCAGATGGGCATTGATTCAATGAATATCCTTTATCGGATGATTAATAAGCAGGCTTATAAACAGGTTAACATGATTGATGCAAAAATCATTGAGCGTTCTTCTGTCCGTAACCTGTCTTTACAACAATAATCGGATCCACTGAAATCGCCTCGGCAACTTCTTTTGCATCATCAAGGGCTACATCGGCCTGTGCCTGGAACGTAAATGACATCTGTCCTGATGCATTTGCACCGAAGTTTGTATCCCAGATATTATCATACAGCCTGACATAAATATCATTTGCAGGACCTTCAGTTTCGGTCTTTCTGGAAACAACACTGGTATTTCCAAATGTTACCAAAGCATTGTCCCTGCAATTCATAAACCAATTGCTGTCATAATGCATCCATCCGTCAATAGCATAGAAATCCATACAGCTGCCCGGCAGCTGTTCTTTTTCCGGGATGAACAGTTTTCCTGCATTTGAAACGTGAGGAAGATTCCTGCTGCCGGGCGCTTCAAATTCCAGGAACATCACGGATGGCTCAAAGCTTGATATTCTGTTCATCCTGAATTCCAGCTTAACATGACTCACTGCCGGATTGATTGACAGTATTCTCTTTCCGAACTTTATAGATCTGTGCATTATCAGCTGCTCAAATCTTATTTCATCTCCGGCCTGTATTCTTCTTGTAGGACCGTAAACGGCTCTGACTTCCTTTAAGTGTTCTTTTCTTAAGGCCTTACGCTCCTCTGCATTATCATTTTCAAAAATATCCTTCAGTGTCCATCGCGGTGAAAATCCGTCTGCTTCAACACTTAATAAGTCCCCGAAAATTCCGTCTATGACGGGCGCTCCGTCTCGTGGAAATTCAACTTTACAAGGCCATCCTGAAGAATCAACTTCAATCTGCACCTCTTCGTTCAGTTTACCGGAATTTTCACATTCATCCTCTTTCGGTATGAAATGCAGGCAGGACTGCGGCGGTATCACAACCGAACCGAATCTGACAGCCTGTCTCTCACATTTATCACTGAATGTATGTGATACATTTTCCTCACCAAACTCACTTTCGCTTGCCGGGCGCAGAAAATTAGCTATTCCGTCTATATACTCCAACGTAAAGCTCTCTCCTGTTTCCTCACATATTACACTGCGATAATTTCCACGCATGCATCCGAGCGGCAATTCAATAGTCCTGCACATAGAAAATTCTGTAGGATTCCAGATGATTATTTTGTTTTTTTCTGCATCCGCCAGTGGTCGGACTCTGTCGGCTATAAGACATTTTGCACTATCAAGTGCCCGGTATGTATATATATTTTTCTCGGCAACCTGAGAAATATTGGCAAAAGAATACGGATTGGATACACTCTGCCAGGATGAGAAACAGTGTTCATCATACATGCAGACATTTTCCAATGCTTCTGTATAATCCTTTTTCTGCTCTTCTGTCATAGGACCGAAAACAGGTGATTTTGCAACTTTCAGAAGTCTTTTTGCTTCTCTGTTGATACTCATTTCCACAGGTGCGGATGCATTGCCGTTGGCCCACCAGTCAATCCACTCTCCGGAATATGTTTTTATATTATCTCCCAGTTCTTCCTTAACCATTTCCATTGCCTGAGTAGCAGTGGCAAGGACAAGTCGCGGCTCATAGCCCTTTTCGTTCCATGCCTTTACAAAATCTACAAGCGGATAGAACGGAGGGTCATTATCCACACGCCACTGACTTGTTACCGAAACGGGGAGTACTGATAACTCATAACCACCGAAGACTCTGTTCTTTGTAAAACCGTCGGTCTCTGCAACTTCAGCATCTACTGTTCCTTCAATCATTGCGATGTTCTGAAGGCAGAGTCTGTGTGCTTCTTCAAGTGATGCATCATCACATGCCCAAATATCTCCTGCTTCCGGCTTTCGGTAGCGCATGTCGGAATAATCCGGAACCGGTCCCTCCCTCCAGTTTTTATTAAACATGAATGTACCGTTATTGTATGAAGAATTAAGCCATACAAACATATTCTTGTCCGGCGCTATTTTCCAGTTAAAAGCAGTAGGTGTAGGCATCGGCGGAGCCCCATAATATGAATTCGGACCTATAAAAAGGTTCCTCACACCCTTGTCATATGCGGCTTCCATTCCATATGTATGCATTCCGTTGACGTCAATCTGCATCACGGAACGTATGCTGCATTTATCCCAGAGTTCATCCGGGATCCAGTTCATGACTCTGTCCCACTCATCCTTATCCAAAAATGCTGTTACATTGAATGCTGTTCCGGTAATTTCAAGGCGTCCTGTGTTTACAGCCGCAAAAAACTTTTCCTTCTGTTTGTCAGAAGCCCGATGCCACCACTGCCGTACAGGATACAACTGTTCCTGCGTCCAGGCGAACTTCGCTCCTTCCGGATAATCTGATGACTTAAGAACATAATCTGCTGCCATGTCAATGTATTTGACATGTTCTTTCTTGGTCCTCTGCGGATGATCCGTATATCCGAAATCGGTATGAACATGATGTACTATCGATATGGTTTTGATTGCCATGATTAATCCCTCAATCGTATAATGTAATATTTTTAGTTATTAAACCGCTTTAATAGCTTTATTGTATAACACAATTCTGAGGATTTCTATATGAAATAAGTTATAATATACTATTCCATGCCGGGAACTATTAAGTCTTAGATTTTAACTACACAATTCTCTTCAAGAGATTTCTTTGTTGCAAGGATGATCTGAATGACATTACGTACATCAACCGCTTTGATAGGAACTTCTTTATCATTGATGACAGCATCAACAAATGCATCTATCTCTCCTGAGAATCCATCCATTTCAGCTGCTGCAACACTTTCACAGCCTTCTTCGCCTGCCGGGTACCATGTGAATTTCTGATTGACCTCTGCATCGTTAATATTAGCGCCTGCACTTAATAAATACTGGAAAGTACCCTTATCTCCGGTTCCTCTCATTTCAACGGAAAACGGAAAGTCACCTGTCATCTCAAGAGATGTCTCACAAACTGCTTTTGCACCGCTTGCCCATGTAAGAGTTGTTGCTACATGGTTCCAGCAATCCGTACCGGATTTCCAACCGGTTGCATAAACTGATTCAGGCATTCCAAAATTCCAATAAAGGTTGTCAATGTCATGAATATTCAGGTCATAGAGTCCACCGCCTGATGCATTGACATCACGATGCCATGTGCTCCATGTTGGATGCTGGCAAAGTCTCTTCTCATAGAAGAAGTGAACATTTCCGAGTTTTCCGCTCTTGATAAAGTCATGGATCTTATTAGGTTCTCCCATGAATCGAACAACCTGAGCGGCCATAAATTTAACATTTGCCTTCTCACAGGCAGCAATCATTCTATCGAAGGATTCAACCGTAAAAGTAACCGGCTTCTCACATAAAACATGGCATCCCAGCTCTGCGGCCCTGATTGTATACTCTTCATGAAGATTTGTAGGAACACAGATATCAACGAAATCTACTTTGTTTTCATTACATGCATCTTCAATCGTCAGATAATGTCTGCATCCTTCACCAACTTTTTCAATAAAAGGAGTTGCGTGTTCAGCCGTACGGCAGACAACTCCAACGACCCTTACATCCTTATTTTTCAGCAAAGCATCGACATGATTCCCGGCAATATATCCGGCACCGATCAACACACAATTTAACATAACTGATTACCTCCCGATTTCCTTTCTTTTGCTGCCATAATAAGAGGCCTCCTATGATTTATTTTACCATACCCTGTAGAAAGGTGCCTCAGTATTTGGTGACGCATGCCCGACGATGACGAGAAAAATCGTGATTGCTTTTGCGATGTCCAGATAATCATACCGCTTTCTTGCTTTTTCCAATACTTCTCCTCCTAATAGTGAAGATAATTTTCGATTCTGTGAGTGCACGGTTTTTGAGGCAATAGTCTTATTCCCCGTTTATTTCTGGATCAAATCTTCCATTTCACAACCCAGGGTTCGTGCAATCCGGTACAGTGTGTCCGCACTTGCTTTGTTTATATCTTTATTTCGCTGTTCATACATTTGAATGGATCGCAGGCTGACTCCCGACATTTTTGCCAGCTCTGCCTGGCTGCATCCGTAGTAAGTGCGTATACGTTTCAGATTTGTCTCCGGAAATATCTCCTTTATCCTTGCATCCGCTATATCTGCAAATTTTGAAACATCTGCTTCATGGAGAGTGAAATACATTTTGTGAAGATCATCAAAACTTAATGCTTTAAAGATCGTACTGTATTTTTTTCCGGACCACCACTGATAATATGCAACAACCCATCCGATCCAATATTCCGCAGATCTGCTGAACTTTTCCGAAGATTCAGCCGTCGGTTCCTTCCCTGTCGTTTCCGCCATTATTTCTTTAACCAGTTCGACCCCGCTTTTCCCGGCAATTACCGACGGTTCGGCATTTTCCATTTTTTTGCTTATCGAACTGACAACAAACAGATTTATAAACTGCTCACCTGGAATTTTACAAGTATTGATCGCATAATCAAAAGCTTCTCCCAGTGCAGACTGTGCATTACTTAGATAATTTTCCCTGTATGCGTGGATCATCATTTTTAATACCGCCTCTTACTATGTCCTGTATATACAAACCATCATTTTCTTTTTCAAGCATTTTCATATAAGAACTGTTTGCTTCGTCATTTCTGTTTTTACGGATAACATAATATTTTTCTTTTTCTGCTACAGCAAAGCCTTCGTACTTAATCTTTGAAAATGCAAACTGTGATTTGATAACAATCTGTTCTCCCTGCTTTCCCAATCGCATCGCCTGTGCCAACTGCTCAACAGTAATTCCGTTGTTTAGAAATGATTCTGCATAATCAAAGTACGAATCATCCGCACGATAACCGATTATCAAATCAAATGCATTAACGTTGACCCCGAAATTTTCTATCAGATATCTCTTTGCTTTTCTTGCGACCGGAGTCTTTATCGAAAAAGTCCTATGCTCAACCAGTACTGCTATCCAGTTCAAAACAGTATATTCGGGACTGTTTAAATTAAGCACTTTCATGTATTCAGTATTCAATGAATACTGATTCGAAAAACCATCCCGAAGAGAGGATACCGCCCATTCCTTTGCCAGTTCCTCACTTTCCGTACAGTAAAAGCCAAGGCCAAAGTCGTTATTTGTTTTTCCTTCTCCGAACACCGGTGTTTCTATTATTTTTTCAGAACCATGAAATATGGTAAGCTCTTTTTTCATAATAAAGGCCTCCGTTATTGTCCCGCCGATATTGTATCACTACGGTGATAGTGCGTCAACTTTAATGTTGCCTGGTTAAGGTAGGTACCGACTACTTAACGTTTACTTATGAACTGGTCGCTTCATCACCAATAGTTCTGCCTGGGTTTAATTTAATATCCACATTTTCAAACGGTTTAACTTAGATTATAACTTATCCCAGTAGCCTGTTTCATGATTCCAATCTAGTTTAAACACATCACCTTCTCTTATTGATACCACTATCGGTTGCAGAAAATCTTTCAACCGAGATACCACCACCGAAAAATCCAATCTTTCGATTGCCTTCTTCTTTTCGGTAAATGCTCTCCATCTTCGAATTCGTACTGTATCATCCGAGAACCCTGGTTCGAATGCAATAATATCATCAAATCCAGTTCCCCTATGTTCAAATGTTTCAATAATAGCTTCCTTCAATTCTTTTCCGTCAAGATTAAAGTGCTTAGCTATCTGATAAATGTCATAGAAATCTTTATATCTGCTATTAGCTAATCCCAGCGATACGATGGCTTCAAATTTTTCAGCAATTACAGAGTAAATGGAATAGGCATACACTTTCGGTGCATCCATATTTAACAGCACAGGAAAATCCATTTCTATGCTATCCGGATATATTACATCACCAAAGCCAATGTCGATAGATACCGGAATCCTTGTTCTATCAAGGTGAGCCGTTATGTACACATTTACTCCATGGTATTTTTTGAATTCGGTGATATTCTTTACAACCATTGAATTCATGTCATAGGTTAAAGCATCGTCGGCATTTATCGAAAACACTTCCTTAAAAATTTCTGTTATCTTCTCCGGATTATTCTGTACTTTCCGTCCAAGCAGATCAATATCTACTGTTGCTCTTGGAAATGCTCTTCCAAATATAGCATATAGAAATATTCCACCCTTAAGTACAAAATGTTCTGAGTATTTTGAGATTGATAACCTGTAAATGGATCTTTCCATCGCATATGATACCAGGTTATCCTGCATAGTCTTTCCTTCCTGCTTTGAAAGGTTATTTAATCTTGCCTTTACGGATATTGCATTTGTCATACCAGTACCTCCAGGTAGGTTTTAAGAATATCTCCGCATTTCAGATTTTCAGCATAACGAATCAGCTTATTTAGATCTCTCCTCCTGCTGTCGAGATAGTTTTTCAGTATCTCCTTAGTTTCTTCAATTCCTACATTATCCCTGTAAAATACTATATCGCAAACTGTTTTTTCAGGATCATATATCCTAAATTTATTTCCGTTGTTATTAATAACCTGCACGCCTTTTTCATATCTGTAATCTGTATAATAATGCAGCTTAATGTTTGGCCATTCCGGAAGGGTTGACACTTTCGCCTTTCTCGGTATCGCTACATCAATTGAATCCGGTCTGAATGTAGTCAGATTATAATACACTGCAGCACTCATAAGGCATATAACCCCATCCGGTACATAGGCATAAGCGTAGTAGAAATCTGAATCATCACCGTTAAATTCCAGATTCTCATAGGTCTTTTTATTGATTTTCTCAAGCTTCCCGGCATCAACCATCTGATTGATTTTATACTGTGAATACCCCAACGCCTTCAGTGTATCCAGCGGATAGAACTTTATGCTGTTTACTATCTGTTCCTGCATATTATATGTCCTTCTCGATTTTACTATAATTCGGCATTTATGTATATTGCCGAATTATGATAAAATTATAATTCCGTCTTTATCTGTTGTCAATATCTCTGCACTTGGAGATTGATGTGAGGTTGTTCTCTATCTTTGTCAAATACGTGAATATATTATAAAATACTTGCACCTCCATTCCGCTTCGCTTCATGTCGGTCACGATCGCCTCTTTGCTTTCACGCAACACGAG
>JAUNOA010000004.1:0-27059 GCA_030531245.1 Lachnospiraceae bacterium | reverse complement strand
GCATGCTAACCTCGAATCCGCTCACTTCGTTCGCTTCTTCTCGGTCACGATCGTCTCTTTGCTTTTTCACGCAACACGAGGCATGCTAACCTCGAATCCGCTCACTTCGTTCGCTTCTTCTCGGTCACGATCGTCGTCGTATAACAGAAAAGCAAGAAGCACACATTCAAGCGAGCTTGATGTGTGCTTCTTGCTTTTCTGTTGCATGCCTCGTGATTTGCGTGAAAGCTAGCACCGGGACTCGGACCCGGGACCTCCTCACTACCAATGAGGTGCGCTACCGCCTGTGCCATGCTAGCATCGCAGTCCACTTTATCATGGACAACGAACATATAATATCACAAATTGTTCTCTGTGTCTAACTTTTTCAGTCAAAATGATGCTATAAATCACCGTAAAGATATCATGCTCTCTGTCTGACTATTTCATACATCAGAATTCCTGCCGCTACCGATGCATTCAGTGAATCTATATCTCCCTTCATCGGTATCGATGCGGTGAAGTCGCAGGTTTTCCTGACCAGCTCTCCTACTCCGTTACCTTCGTTTCCGATTACCAGTCCTATAGGTCCCTTGAGATTACATCTGTACATCGGTTCGCCGTCCATATCGGCACAAACAAACCACAAACCCTTTTTCTTAAGTTCCTCCATCGTTTTTGTGATGTTTGTTACCTTAGCTACCGGTGTATAATTGAGTGCGCCTGCAGATGTTCTTGCAACGGTTGCAGTAAGCCCGACTGCACGGTGTTTTGGGATTATGACTCCGTGTGCACCTGCCTGATTTGCTGTCCTGATAATTGCCCCGAGATTATGCGGATCTTCTATCCCGTCAAGGATGATGATAAAAGGATCCTCGCCTTTTTCACGGGCTTTGTTCAGGATATCGTCAACTTCTGCATATTCATATGCCGCTGCCACTGCTATTACTCCCTGATGTTTCTTTGTTTCACTCATCTCATCAAGGCGCTGGGTGGAAACAAAATTGATTATGCAGTCAGCCTTCTTTGCCTCACGCATGATATTCTGGAGGGGTCCGTCATGGCTCCCCTCCTGGATATACAGCTTATCTATGATTTTCCCCGATCTGAACGCTTCAAGTACTGCGTTCCGACCTTCGATTCTGTTTTCGTTCATCTTTTCAACATACCTCAGGGACGTTACTCTTTTACACCGGGTGTTCCCTGATCATTGTTCTCTTCAGCAATGTCCAGAAGATCGAATATTCTGTCCATTTCTCCTCTCAGATACAGCCACCCGATAAGTGCCTCAAAACCTGTTGCTTTACGGTACGCGATCACATCCTGGTTTTTCGGTGCAGCATGCGCACTGGAATTGCGCCCACGTTTGTATACAGCCCTTTCTTCATCGGTCAGTTCAGATTCAATCTTCATGATAAGATCTGCCTGAGCTCCGGCATTTACGTATTTCGTGCTTTCCTTGTGGAGTTTACCTACCTGCCTGTTTCCTTCCTTCAGCACTCTTTCACGGACGATCAGTTCGTAAACCGCATCTCCGAGATAAGCCAGCGCCAAAGGCGAATATTGCGCAGGGTCCATACCGGCAGTTTTTATGCTCTCTCCCATTTAACTCCTTCACGTGTATCCTTAAGAATGATACCCATTGCCTGAAGTCTGTCACGGATCTCATCAGCCTTTGCAAAGTCCTTGTTCTTACGTGCTTCCTGACGCTGTACGATAAGTGCTTCCACTTCCGCATCCAGTGACTCTTCCTTTTTCTCCGTAATGATGCCAAGGATGTAGCAGAATTTCTCCATCATATCATATACGGCTTTAACAGTTGCCTTGCTTGATGTTTCATTAATTTCAATATTAGCCAGTTTTACCATTTCAAACAGAGCGCTGATGGCATCTGCCGTGTTGAAATCATCATCCATGGCTGCTTCATATTTCTTTTTGAGTTCTTCGAACTTATCAAGGACTGCCTGATCAGCCGGTCCTTCCTGTGCCTTTGCTTCAAGCTCATTGAGCCTCTGCACAGATGTAACTATTCTTGTCAGTCCGTTCTTGGCTGCTTCCATAAGATCCGCAGAGAAATTCAGCGGACTTCTGTAATGTGCCGAAAGCATGAAGAAACGAAGAACCTGAAGATCATACTTCTCACTGATGTCTCTGACAGTAAAGAAGTTGCCGAGCGACTTGCTCATCTTCTTGTTGTCGATATTGAGGAATGCATTGTGCATCCAGTAATTCGAAAATGTCTTCCCTGATGCCGCCTCTGACTGTGCTATCTCATTTTCGTGATGAGGGAATATCAGATCTTCTCCGCCTCCGTGGATATCGATCTGCTCGCCGAGATATTTCTTGCTCATTACCGAACACTCTATATGCCATCCCGGACGTCCCTGGCACCATGGTGACTCCCAGTACGGCTCACCTTCTTTTTTAGGTTTCCAGAGCACGAAATCGTTCGGATCTTCCTTGCCTTCTTCTCCTGTGACCTTGATCTCACGGAATCCGCTCATGAGTGCATCCATGTCCTTATGAGACAGCTTTCCGTAGCCCGGGAAGGATTTAACTCTGAAATATACCGTTCCGTCTGCAGCTGCATAAGCATGTCCTTTTTCGATAAGGGTACTGATCATTTCGATCATCCCGTCGATTTCCTTTGTGGCCTGTGGATGAGTGGTTGCAGGTCTGATATTCATTCCTGCCATATCCTGCTTGCATTCCTTAATATAACGCTCTGAGATAACTTCCGGTGCAACGCCTTCTTCGTTTGCGGCTTTGATGATCTTGTCATCAACATCCGTGAAATTTGAAACGAAATTTACGTCATATCCTTTGTATTCAAAGTATCTTCTGACCGTGTCAAAGAAGATCATCGGTCTTGCATTTCCGATATGAATAAAGTTGTATACTGTAGGTCCGCAGACATACATCTTTACCTTACCTTCTTCGAGAGGTTTGAATTCTTCCTTGCTGAGTGAAAGTGAATTATATATTTTCATAATGTTCTCCTATCTATCCGTTATCAGGCAGACAGCCTGTGCGGCGATTCCCTCGCCGGATCCGGTGAACCCCAGACCTTCTTCCGTGGTCGCTTTCACACTTACCTGATTCACATCTATTTCCAGCGTGTCTGCTATTGTTTTCCTCATTTGATCTATATATCCTGCCAGTTTGGGTCGCTGCGCTATGACGGTCGCGTCGATGTTTTCAATCGAGTAACCTGCATCTCGCAGCTTAATACAGGTGCAATGCAGTAATTCCAGACTGGAAATGCCTTCGTACTCCGGATCCGAATCAGGAAAATGTTTCCCTATGTCACCGAGAGCGGCCGCACCGAGCAGAGCATCCATAATTGCATGCAATAAAACATCGGCGTCCGAGTGCCCAAGGAGACCCTTCCCGTATGGGATCCCGACTCCGCCGATGATACATTTTCTGCCCTCTACGAGCCTGTGAACATCATAACCTTGTCCGATTCTCATGTAATAATTCTGATTCCTTTTTTTACACAGTGTACTTCGCAGTCTGTGAAGAACCCGAGTACTTCACCGTCGGTATGTACTGCTCTGGGTTCATCAAAATGAATGTTCACCGTCCTGCAGTCATATGCACGTACACCGCTGTATTTCAGATGATTGCCTCCGAGTCCTGCCGCCAGAAGCTTTGCAAATTCAAGCTTCGTCTTCGTGTGCATGATGCACAGATTCAGAACTCCGTCCTGACAGTCCGCCTGCGGGGCAAACTTCCTGCCTCCGCCTTCCGTAATATGATTATGCGTTGAAATAAAAATGATATCGTTAAACTCGGTTTTTCTGTCATTATCCATGACGATATGCCCTTTGACCGGCTTGATTTTCAAGATATCAAGTGCACCGAGTATCAGATAAACCTGTTTATTCAGGTTGATTTTTCCGATCTTTCCGCGTTCGATATTCTGATCAATTGTCACACATACCTGTGCATCATATCCGATACCTGTACTTACGGCAAAACGTCTGTTGATCACTTCGTCCGAGCCCACCGTAAGCACACCGTAATCCATCTCAATGATGTTTTTCCTGCTCAGAATAGTCTCAAGACTTTTGACAACATTAAAACTCAGTTTAAGTCCTCTTGCGAGATCATTGCCCGTTCCGGTCGGCATGTAGCCGAATGTGACCCTGTCAGTTATGTTTGCACCGTTGAGCACTTCATTAAAAGTACCGTCCCCGCCTACAGGAACCAGAATGATATTATCATCATCACTGTTTGTGATTTGTCTGGAATACTCAATCGCATCACCGGGACCGGTCGTCAGAAAAACCTTATAATCGATCTTTAATTTTTGCAGGCGGAGTTCGGCTTCCTTCCATACAAGGTAGCCTTTTGCTCCGCCTGAATTAGGATTTACGATAAAATACAGCATTAATGATTAAACCGTTTCCGTATCTGTTATTTCTTCAGCAATATCCTGTGTTTCACTTACACTGTCTTCTGTTTCCTGCTTATAGGACTCCGTGTCGATCTGAACTCCGCGGTATCTCTTCATTCCGGTACCTGCAGGTATCAGTTTTCCGATAATGACATTCTCTTTAAGTCCTGCCAGATTATCGATCTTTCCATTAATTGCCGCTTCAGTAAGAACTCTCGTTGTTTCCTGGAATGAAGCTGCACTCAGGAATGAATTAGTTGCCAGTGAAGCCTTTGTTATACCAAGAAGTATCTGTCCTCCTGCTGCAGGAGTCTTTCCTTCTTCTTCAAGTGCTTCATTGATCGCGTTGAACTCATGAACATCCATAGTTATGCCTGCAAGAAGATTCGAATCACCTGCGTCCTCGACTCTGATCTTCCTAAGCATCTGACGGACGATAACTTCGATATGCTTATCGTTGATTTCAACACCCTGCAGACGATATACTCTCTGAACTTCACGAAGCATATAATCCTGAACTGCACGAACACCCTTGATCTTAAGGATATCATGCGGATTTACACTACCTTCCGTAAGCTCGTCACCTGCCTCGATGACCTGTCCGTCCGCAACCTTGATTCTTGATCCGTAAGGAATGAGATATGTCTTTGCATCGCCTGCCTCTGCATCGGTTACAGTGATTTCTCTCTTCTTCTTGGAATCCTTGATTTCAACAGTACCCTTGATATCTGAAATGATAGCAAGTCCTTTCGGCTTACGTGCCTCGAAAAGCTCCTCGACACGGGGAAGACCCTGTGTGATATCTCCGCCGGCAACACCACCGGTATGGAACGTTCTCATAGTAAGCTGTGTACCCGGCTCACCGATGGACTGAGCAGCGATGATACCGACTGCCTCACCGACCTGAACCGCCTGACCTGTTGCCATGTTTGAACCATAGCACTTTGAGCAGATTCCGTCACCGCAGCGGCATGTAAGTATAGTTCTGATCTTGACTGAATTTCTTCCTGTCTTTTCAAGAACCTTCATTACAGCTTCCGAACGTTTAGGAGTAACCATATGATTGGCTGCTATCACAACTTCTCCTGTATCAGGATCAACGATATCTTCTGCAATATATCTGCCTGTGATACGTTCTTTGAGAGTCTCGATAGTTTCCTTACCGTCAGAGAATCCCTTGATCTCCATGAACGGAATAGCCTTGCCTTCCGAACAGTCTCTCTCCCTGATGATGAGTTCCTGAGAAACATCTACCAGTCGACGTGTCAGATATCCTGAGTCGGCTGTACGAAGAGCCGTATCCGAAAGTCCCTTGCGGGCACCGTGTGCTGAGATGAAGTACTCCAGTACGTCAAGACCTTCACGGAAGTTTGACTTGATAGGAAGCTCGATGGTATGACCTGTTGTATCGGCCATAAGTCCTCGCATACCTGCAAGCTGTTTGATCTGCTTATCGGAACCACGGGCTCCTGAATCAGCCATCATGAAGATATTGTTATACTCATCAAGTCCTGAAAGAAGATCATGTGTCAGCTGATCATCTGTCTTCTTCCATGTCTCTATAACTTCCTTATAACGCTCGTCATCCGTGATAAGACCTCTTCTGTAGTTCTTTGCGATTTTATCAACTGTCTCCTGCGCCTGATCGATAAGTTCCTTCTTTGAAGCCGGAACCGTCATATCGGAAATTGAAACCGTCATGGATGCAAGTGTTGAATACTTATATCCGATAGCCTTAATAAGATCGAGTACTTCTGCCGTCTTTGGAAGTCCGTGCACATTGATGACTTTTTCAAGTATCTGCTTACACTGTTTCTTCTTAACGAGGAAGTCAATCTCCGGTTTAAGCTCATTGCCCTTTACTGTTCTGTCTACAAATCCGAGATCCTGAGGAATTATCTCATTGAACAGAAGTCTTCCTACTGTTGTCTCAAGTTTTGTGGATATTTCGTTTCCTTCTGCATCTTTTCCTGTAAGTCTTACAAGAATAGGTGTATGAAGGGTGATGATTTTCTCTTCCTTTGCATGTATAGCAGCATTCGGATTCTGATAGGATCTTCTCGGTACCTTATCCTCTGTGGCCTCTGCCTCTGCCTTTGTAAGAGATTTACCGGTTGCCTTATCTACGTAATCTCCGTCATTTACTCTCTTCTGAGTCAGATAATAGATACCCAGTACCATATCCTGTGAAGGAACGGCAACAGGACCTCCGTCTGAAGGTTTAAGGAGGTTATTCGGTGAAAGCAGCATAAATCTGCACTCTGCCTGTGCCTCTACCGAAAGCGGAAGGTGAACTGCCATCTGGTCTCCGTCGAAATCGGCGTTGAATGCTGTACATACGAGCGGGTGAAGCTTGATGGCTTTACCCTCAACAAGTATCGGCTCAAATGCCTGGATACCGAGTCTGTGCAGTGTAGGAGCACGGTTAAGCATAACCGGATGCTCTGTGATTACATCCTCAAGTACATCCCATACTTCCGGCATTACACGTTCAACCATCTTCTTGGCTGCTTTGATATTGTGTGCGATATTTCTTCCTACAAGCTCTTTCATAACGAAAGGCTTGAAGAGCTCAAGAGCCATCTCCTTCGGAAGACCGCACTGATATATCTTGAGTTCCGGTCCTACGACGATAACGGAACGTCCTGAATAGTCAACACGCTTTCCAAGCAGATTCTGACGGAAACGTCCCTGCTTTCCTTTAAGCATATCTGAAAGTGACTTAAGGGCACGGTTGCCGGGACCTGTTACAGGTCTGCCGCGGCGGCCGTTATCGATAAGTGCATCAACTGCTTCCTGCAGCATTCTCTTCTCGTTGCGGATGATGATTTCAGGTGCACCGAGTTCAAGAAGTCTTGCAAGACGGTTGTTTCTGTTGATGATTCTTCTGTACAGGTCGTTAAGGTCCGATGTTGCGAAACGTCCACCGTCAAGCTGAACCATAGGACGGATATCCGGAGGAATAACCGGAATAACATTCATAATCATCCACTCAGGTTTGTTGCCTGAAGTACGGAATGCCTCGACTACTTCGAGTCTCTTGATGATTTTGGCTCTCTTCTGACCCGAAGCATCAGCAAGCTGAGCCTGAAGTTCTTCCGAATCCTTATCCAGATCGATCTGTCTTAATAATTCAAGTACTGACTCCGCACCCATTCCTGCTCTGAATGAGTCCCATCCGTACTGCTCAATAGCATCTCTGTACTCTCTGTCTGAAAGTATCTGCTTATATGAAAGTCCTGTCTCTTTCGGATCAAGAACAACATATGATGCGAAGTAAAGAACCTTCTCAAGATTTCTCGGTGATATGTCAAGTATGAGTCCCATACGTGAAGGGATACCCTTGAAATACCAGATATGTGATACAGGAGCTGCGAGTGTTATATGTCCCATACGCTCACGACGAACGCTTGCTTTGGTTACTTCAACTCCGCACTTCTCACAGATCTTGCCTTTAAATCTGATCTTTTTATATCTTCCGCAGTGACATTCCCAGTCCTTGCTCGGTCCGAAAATCCTCTCACAGAACAGACCGTCTGTTTCCGGCTTCAGTGTTCTGTAATTGATGGTTTCAGGTTTTCTAACTTCACCGTGTGACCACTCAAGAATTTTGTCAGGAGAAGCAAGTCCGATTTTGATCGCGTCAAATGTCAGTGGCTGATAAGCTTCATTTTCCATATTCATCGTGCGCTCCTTTATTCTTCATCTGAGTCATCATAATTGTCTTCAAGCTGTGAATCCACGATTTCTCCGCTTTCACTCCACTCCTGCTGAGTGAAACCTGCCTCCGCAAATTCACGCTGACTGTCATGATAACGTCTGTCGCCTTCAATTACCGAATGGTAACTGATGTCGCTGTAGTCAACATTTTCCTTAAGTTCAACTTCTTCATAGTTCTCATTTCCGCTGTCTCTGAGTACTCTGACATCGAGTCCGAGTGACTGAAGCTCCTTGATAAGAACCTTGAATGACTCAGGAATTCCTGCTTCCGGAATGTTCTCGCCCTTGATGATTGCCTCATATGTCTTTACTCGTCCGACTACATCATCAGACTTGACTGTAAGGATCTCCTGCAGTGTATATGATGCACCGTATGCTTCAAGAGCCCATACTTCCATCTCTCCGAATCTCTGTCCGCCGAACTGGGCTTTACCGCCGAGCGGCTGCTGTGTTACAAGTGAGTAAGGACCTGTAGAACGTGCATGTATCTTATCATCAACAAGATGATGAAGTTTGAGATAATGCATGTGACCTACCGATACAGGTGCGTCGAAATACTCTCCTGTTCTTCCGTCACGGAGCGGAACCTTTCCGTCTCTTGTGATCGGAACGCCCTTCCATAACTCTCTGTGATCGAGATTGTCTCCGAGATATGTCATGACATCCGGATCAAGGACTGATTTGTATTTCTTTTTGAAATCATCCCATTCTGTATTTACATAGTCATTTGCGAGCTCGAGCATATCCTGAATATCCGACTCGTTTGCTCCGTCAAATACAGGAGTGGATACATTGATTCCGAGTACCATAGCGGCAAGACTTAAGTGAAGCTCAAGTACCTGTCCTATGTTCATACGTGAAGGAACACCCAGAGGATTAAGCACGATATCAAGCGGGCGTCCGTTCGGAAGGAACGGCATATCCTCTACAGGAAGCACTCTGGAAACAACACCCTTGTTACCGTGACGTCCGGCCATCTTATCTCCAACAGAGATTTTTCTCTTCTGTGCGATATAGATACGTACGTTCTGGCTTACACCCGGCTGAAGTTCATCACTGTTCTCACGTGTAAATACCTTTGCCGCAACTACGACACCGTATGCTCCATGAGGAACTTTAAGTGATGTGTCACGTACTTCTCTTGCTTTTTCACCGAAGATGGCACGCAGGAGTCTCTCCTCTGCCGTAAGCTCTGTCTCTCCCTTTGGAGTTACCTTGCCGACAAGTATATCTCCGGCACGGACTTCTGCACCGATTCTGATGATACCGTCTGCATCAAGGTCCTTAAGTGCATCTTCGCCGACACCCGGAACATCTCTTGTAATCTCTTCCGGTCCGAGCTTTGTATCACGTGCTGCACACTCATACTCTTCGATATGAATGGATGTGTATGTATCGTTCTGTACGAGGCGCTCTGAAAGAAGAACTGCATCCTCGTAGTTGTATCCTTCCCATGTCATGAATCCGATAAGCGGGTTCTTGCCGAGTGCAAGTTCACCGCCGGATGTTGAAGGACCGTCTGCTATAACATCGCCTTCCTCAACATGGTCTCCCTTGTCAACTACAGGTACCTGGTTGTAGGAGTTCGACTGGTTGGAGCGTGAGAATTTAGTAAGGTAGTATTCTTCCTTCTCCTTGTTATCGTCACGTTTAATAACGATTCTTCTTGATTCCGAAATCAGAACCGTACCTGCATGTTTTGCGACAACGCATGCACCCGAGTCAACGGCTGCCTTGTTCTCCATGCCTGTGCCTACTACAGGAGCTTCCGTGATCATAAGCGGAACTGCCTGACGCTGCATGTTGGATCCCATAAGTGCACGGTTTGCATCATCGTTCTGAAGGAACGGAATCATAGATGTAGCAACCGAGAATACCATTCGCGGAGATACATCCATCAGATCTACTTTTTCCTTCTGGAATTCAGAAGTCTCTTCTCTGAAACGTCCCGAAACATTATTCTTTACGAAATGACCCTTTTCATCGAGAATCGAGTTAGCCTGTGCAACTACGAAGTTATCCTCTTCATCTGCTGTAAGATATACAACATCCTCGGTTACTACCGGCTCGCCGTTCTTGTCTTTTTTAACTATTCTGTACGGAGACTCGATGAATCCGTATTCATTGATTCTCGCATAGCTTGCCAGTGAGTTGATAAGTCCGATGTTGGGGCCTTCAGGTGTCTCAATCGGGCACATACGTCCGTAATGTGTGTAATGAACATCGCGGACCTCAAATCCTGCACGGTCTCTGGAAAGACCGCCCGGGCCCAAAGCTGAAAGTCTTCTCTTATGAGTAAGCTCTGAAAGCGGGTTATTCTGATCCATGAACTGTGACAGCTGTGATGATCCGAAGAACTCCTTAACCGCTGCAGTTACTGGTTTGATATTTATAAGTGACTGAGGTGTGATTGTCTCGATGTCCTGAGTTGTCATACGCTCACGTACAACTCTCTCCATACGTGAAAGACCGATACGATACTGATTCTGAAGCAGCTCGCCTACGGCTCTGATACGACGGTTGCCCAGATGATCGATGTCATCAAGGTTGCCTACGCCGTATTCAACATGCATACAGTAGTTGATTGAAGCAATGATATCTTCTTTTGTGATATGCTTCGGCACGAGCTCGCTGATATTCTTCTCAATAGCCTCTTTAAGCTCTGTCTGATTCTTTGCATTATCAATAAGTTCCTTGAGCACCGGATAATAAACAGCTTCTGTTATTCCGAGCTCCTCAAGATTCTTGATATTGACATGATGTCTGATATCAACCATCATATTGGAAATAACTTTGATCTTATGATCGTCAGGTCCTTCTACAAATACGAAAGGAACTGCTGCATCCTGGATTTCCTGTCCGAGAGCCTTGTCGACTACTGTTCCCTTTGCGGCAAGAAGCTCACCTGTAGACTCGTCAATGACATCCTCTGCAAGTGTCTGACCGTTCAGACGGAATTTGAAGTTCAGTTTCTTATTGAACTTATAGCGACCTACTCTGGCAAGATCGTATCTTCTCGGATCAAAGAACATTGCATTGAATAAACTCTCTGCAGAATCTACAGAAAGCGGCTCACCCGGACGAATCTTCTTATATAATTCGAGAAGACCTGTCTCATAGCTTCCTTCCGGATTTCTTTCCGTAACGGAAGGATCCTTGAGGAATGATGCTCTGATCTTCGGCTCATCTCCGAACAGTTCAAGAATTTCGGTATTTGTTCCATAACCGAGTGCACGGCAAAGAACGGTTACCGGAACCTTACGTGTTCTGTCCACACGCACGAAGAAAACATCGTTTGAGTCTGTTTCATACTCAAGCCATGCTCCACGGTTGGGAATAACCTGGCAGAAGAAGCACTCTTTTCCAAGTTTATCATGCTCTCTCGTATAGTAGATACCGGGGGATCTTACCAGCTGGCTTACGATAACACGCTCAGCTCCGTTGATAACGAATGATCCCGTATCTGTCATAAGAGGAAGGTCGCCCATGAATATCTCATGTTCATTGATCTCGTCCTTATCGTTGTTGCATAATCTGACTTTGACCCTCATAGGAGCAGCGTATGTAGCATCACGCTCTTTGCATTCTTCAATAGAATACTTCACGTCGTCTCTGCACAGTCTAAAGTCTACAAAGTCAAGACTCAGATGACCGGCGAAGTCTTCAATAGGAAAGATATCTTTAAATACCTCCTTAAGTCCGTCGCCTAAGAACCACTCATAAGAGTTCTTCTGGATCTCGATGAGGTTCGGCATCTCAAGTACTTCTTTGTTCTTTGAGAAGCTCATCCTCATGCTCTTCCCCGTTTTCACAGGGCGCATTTTGCTTTTCTCCATGGACATTTCACCTCGTATTTTTAGTCACACTAATACAACTGCTGTCCTCAAAAAGGGCGCAATTCGCCTATTACGGCAGGATAGTGCAAATTTCATACTAACACCATAGCTGTCAAGTGTCAATAAGTTTTTTTATGAGTTTGTTGCCTTTTTTTGGGGGTTTTGATATACTTTTGCTATCTATTGTGATTTGGAGGGAAACGATATGAGTACAGCTTGGACAGTCGTATTAATCGTACTTTGTGTCATAGCAGCAGTTTTAGTGGTTCTATACTTCGTCGGACGCAAGATGCAGGGGCGTCAGGCCGAGCAGCAGGCTATCATGGATCAGCAGAAAATGACTGTGAGCATGCTCATTATAGACAAGAAAAAAATGAAAATCAAAGATGCCAATCTGCCCAAACAGGTAGGCGAGCAGATGCCGGCATATGCAAAATTCATGAAATTCCCTATTGTTAAGGCCAAAGTCGGACCTAAGATTCTTACCCTTATGGCTGATCCGGCAGTATTTGAGATTCTTCCGGTCAAAACAGAGTGCAAGGTCGTAGTAAGCGGTATTTATATCACTGAGATCAAATCCGTCCGCGGTCAGGCAGTTCCGAAGGCTCCTGTTAAAAAGAGCCTCCTCGCAAAAGCTCGCGAGAAGGTCTCCGGAAAGAAAGCATAATTATAATTAAAACTCAATATTCTGTTATGTCTATCTTGGACGTATTTATGGATTCGCCGGTGAGTATGCTCCCGGCGAATTCCTGCATTTTATCGGCAAGATCGCTGGCATAGAATTCATGTCCTGTGCTCCGGCCGCCATTTACCCTTAAAAGTCCCTCTTCTCTGAGAATTTCTTTTAGCTCTCTGGCAGTCTCATAAGCCGGATTTACCAGTCTCACATTATCTCCCATTACTCTGGCGATAGTCTCTTTAAGCAGCGGATAGTGCGTACACCCGAGTACCATGGTATCAACCTGTGCTTCTTTCAGCTCATCGAGATACATCCGTGCAACTTCATCTGTGATTTTTGAGTTCCACAAACCCTCTTCAACAAGCGGAACAAAAAGCGGACATGCTTTCTGGATTACATTGAGCCCCGGTTTCAGCGAATCCATCATCTTCTTATAGACTCCGCTGGATGTGGTTCCTGAAGTTCCTATGACACCGATGTTTCCGTTGACCGTGACCTGTGTCGCAACCTTTGAACCCGCATGGATCATACCTACCACAGGAATCTCGGAATCTTCACAAAGCGTATCAAGAGCATACGCGCTTGCAGTATTGCAGGCCACTACTATCGCTTTTACATTGCGGCTTTCCAGAAAACGCCTTATCTGTTTTGCATACCCGATTATCGTCTCACGGGATTTGTTTCCGTACGGCAGTCTCGCCGTATCACCGAAATATATTATTTTCTCTTCCGGGAGCTGACTCATGATTTCACGTGCTACCGTGAGTCCTCCTATTCCCGAATCGAACACTCCTATAGGAGCATCTGCATTACACTCTCTCATATGCCAGATCTATAAGCCTCTGTACTAAATCTTTTTTTGAAATACCCTGTGCTTCCCAAAGCATAGGATACATACTGATAGCCGTGAACCCCGGGATAGTATTGATTTCATTAAAGATAACTGTTCCATCATCTTTAACAAAGAAATCAACCCTTGAAAGTCCGTGACCGTCTACCGATTTGAAAATGTTGACTGCATCCCCACGAATCTCCTCAACGGCCGCCGCAGGAATATCGGGATCAATGACAGTCTGAGACTGCGGATTGTTGTACTTGGCATCATAGTCATAGAACTCTGCCGCAGCAAGTATCTCTCCCACTCCGCTGGCCTTTATGTCATCGCCTCCTCCGAGTACCGCGCACTCGATCTCACGTCCGAATATCATCTCCTCAACGAGGATCTTTCTGTCATACTTTGCGGCTTCCTTCAGTCCTGCCTCAAGCTCTTCCCTGTTATTTGCCCTGCTTACTCCGCAGCTCGAACCGCCTACCGACGGTTTGACGAAAACGGGGTATCCGAAACGCTTCTCTATTATATCCATATACTCGTCCATCTTACGGTCGAGTTTTCTTGACAGCACCAGTTCATAATCGGCTTGTCTTATTGTGCCGATGGCATTGACGATAAGCTTCGTGTAATACTTATCCATCGTTACCGCACTTGAAAGTCCTCCGCATCCTACATACGGAATTCCCGCCAGTTCAAAGAGTCCCTGAACTGTTCCGTCCTCTCCGTAGTTTCCATGGAGGACCGGAAATGCAACATCTATTTTAATGCTGTTTCCATCCGAGAAATACACTGCCTTTTCTGTCGCATCCGGTGACACTATTGCCGATACAGTACCCCGTCTCCACTCACCTGAGGCTATATCCTCCAGGCTTTCACATTTGACCCAGTGTCCCTCTTTGGTGATTCCGACAAGGATAATCTCATATTTGCTGTCATCTATACATCTGACAACATTCTGAACGGACATGCACGAAACATCATGTTCCGATGACTGTCCGCCGAATAAAACCAGTAAATTCTTTTTCATTTCTATTTCCCTAATGTTTTAAGTATTTCCTTTTCCTGACTGGCTATATGCTCTCTGATAGCCTTCTCTCCTTCTTCGGCATCGCCCTTTTCAATTGCATCGATAATAAGCTGATGCTCATGAATAAGCTTATCTCTTTTATCTTTTGCCTTCATATATTCGAGACGGTATCTGAACATCTGCTCTTTCAGGTTCTCAATCAGCTGGATTAGTTTGGGATTGTTTGTCGCCAGGTATATCTGTTCGTGCAGTTTCTCATCAATGTCTGAAAGTGCAAATGCATCATCGCTGTCTTTATTGGCCTCAAGTTCTGCCGCAAGACGTTTGAGTTCTTTCATCTGTTCTTTGGTCATACGGTCACATGCAAGCCTAACAGCGAGTTCTCCGAGTGCTCCTCTGATCTCCAGAACATCCTTTAGATGCTTGACTGAAATACCTGAGACTGTCGCACCTTTTCTCGGAACCATAATGACCAGACCCTCATTCTCAAGCTTCCTGATAGCTTCTCTGATCGGTGTGCGGCTCACTCCGAGTTTTTCCGCAAGCTGAATTTCCAGAAGTCTTTCTCCCGGTTTCAGATCACCTTTGATGATTGCATCACGAATCGTGTTAAAAACAACTTCTCTGAGCGGAATATATTCCTGCTGATTCATTTCCAACATAATTGTACCTTCCCGGTTTTTTGTATACAAAACAATAATAACACAAATTTTTTTAGAAAATCAATAACATGATTACAGTGTCGGAAGTCATTTTCCACTACTTGCTTGCATGTAAGTGGGAATATGACTTTAACAGTCAAGTCCTTTAGAATTCTATTTTGTCTTTTTACTCTCCAGAAAATCGTTCAGTTCGGAATTCACGATATCTGTGATAAACATATGTCCCGGAGAATGTGTGATTACGATCGGAGGCTTCGCATTCTCGACCGCCGCCTGCGGTGTGACGCCGCACGGCCAGAATACCGGTACTTCTCCCGGATAGATGTCTACTGCCTCTCCGTAATCGGGCTTCATTATATCCTTAATGCCGATTTCTGCCGGATCACCGATATGTACAGGTGCACCGTGAACATTCGGCATCTGAACCGTTATATCATATGCACGCTTGGCATCTTCCGGTGTCATAGGTCTCATACTGCATACCATAGGTCCGAAAAACGGTCCGGCCTGCCTGGTCGGGATGCTTGTCTTGAACATAGGAACATTGCGTCCCTGTGCGATATGACGCACTTCAATGCCCTCTTTCATAAGTCTCTCTTCAAAAGAGAAACTGCATCCGATCAAAAATCCTACGAAATCATCCTGCCACATATCACTGACATCGCGGCGTTTTTCCACCATGACTCCGTCACGATAGATAAAGTACTCCGGGATATCCGTTGTGATATCTCCTCCTTCTCCCATGTCATGAGTCTTCGGGCTTTTATCCATGATTTCAAGTACAGGACACGGAAACGGATTCAGTCTGCAGAACTCCCTGAAATCTGCAGCCCACTGTCCCGGAAGGATAACAAGATTTGCCTGCGCATATCCCGCTGCCATACCTGCTGTAGGAAATGTAATCTCCTGCCTGCGGATTCTCTCTCTCACCTCCCATGGTTTCATATGAACATACGGAGTAATATCGAAATTTGCCATACTTTCTCCTTTCCTGAAAACTCAGTTGAATGTTATCGTAAATTCTTTTCCGTTTACGTTTGCGGTAAATGTTCCCTTCTGAACTGTTTTATTATCTGCCGCAGTCTGCGCTGACACAGATGTCTTCTGTACCGAACGTGCAGCCTGACTCACAGTTTCCCGTGTCTGCTCAACGGCATTATTATGAATCAGCGGTGATTCCGGAATTGATCCCAACTTGCCTACATAATTATCAAACGAATCCCTGAGTGCACGATAATAGTTTTTCTGCTTTACGAACAGTTCCTGAGCCTCATAAATATTTATGCTCTTAAAATGAACTTTATCTCCCGCCTTACACTGCGCGATCATCGGCATATCAACATTGATTATGGTCGCGATTTTGGTATATCCTCCTACTGTCTGCCTGTCGGAAAGCATTATTATCGGCTGACCGCTGTCAGGTACCTGTATCGCTCCGAACGGAATACCGTTGGATATGACATTGGCATCATTCACATGCTCAATCACATCACCTTCAAGCCTGACTCCCATCCTGTCAAAGGAATTGGTGACCTTATATTCGGATGATAAAAATGTTCCGATTCCTGCATCTGTAAATCTGTCTTCTTCAGGTCCGAGTACTACTCTGACGGTATAGTTGCCTGTCCAGTCTATCGGCGGGTCCATCTCACGTATCTCTATGTTCTTCGGGCAGGCTCCCTCTTTTCTGAAAGCAACCTCATCACCGTCCTGCAGATTACGTCCGTGATGTCCTCCGAGTCCGGCCTTTATATATGTCGAACGGCTGCCCATCGTTTCCTCTATGTCCAGTCCTCCCGCAAAAGCGATGTCTGCTCTGCATCCTGACTTGATATGTCCGAATGACAGCACATCCCCTTTGCTGACTCTGAGAGCCTTGTACATCCTTACGGGTTCTCCGTTGATTCTCGGTGTCAGGTCACCTCCCGTGATTGCAATTACCGAAGGAGATGTAAACTCGATGGAAGGTCCCATAAGCGTGACCTCCAGTACCGCTTCTGTGGGTTCGTTGCCCACAAGGATATTTGCGTAAATATATGAATGAACATCTACGGAACCGGATACTGCCATGCCATAACGCTGAAATCCGCGCCTTCCGGCATCCTGTATCGTAGTCAGGAGTCCGCCTTTAAGTATTCTGATTCCCATCACGCGTTCTCCTTTGCCTTTGATTTGTATATTTTAGGAACATAAACACCATCCTCAACCTGATCGAGAATGTCGTCATATTCCTTCTGCGTAACCGGTACAAACTTTACATGCATTCCCGCATCAAGAAGTATCGGTTTTTCATTTCTCGGATCATACAGTGTCAGCGGAGTTCTGCCTATCAGCTGCCATCCTCCCGGGGTATCCATCGGATAGACTCCGGTCTGTTTTCCTGCGATGCCGACTGATCCCGCCGGAATCTTCTCTCTCGGTGAAGTAAGTCTCGGTGTTGCTATCCTTTCATCCATACCGCCAAGGTACGGAAATCCCGGTGTAAATCCAAGCATATAGATAAGATACTCCGGTTCGCAATGTATCCTGATGACTTCCTGCCTGGAAAGGTTATTATGCTTTGCAACAAAATCCAGATCGGGTCCGTACTCGCCTCCGTAAAGAACAGGTATCTCAATGACATCCGCTGCTTCAGATGCAGCATGATGTGTCTCCTGAAGAAGCTGCTCAAGTCTTTCCCTTAATCCGTTATATCTGATTACTTCAGGGGCATAATGTATAGTGATCTGGCAGTATGTAGGCACAGTCTCATAAACACCGGGGATTTTTGCCTGTGTTATCGCTTCATCAAATGAACGGACTTTTTCGTTCATCTCATTGCTTATCTCATCTCCGAATATCACTGCGAGAGATGTGTCTCCTGTCACCTTTATAAGTGGATATGCCATTAACCTGTTACCTCTGCAATATTTACTACTTCTATTCCTTCTGCCTGAAGCTTTTCTCTTATCGTTCTGACAAAATCAACAGCCTTCGGATTATCTCCGTGTACACATATCGAATCGGCTTTGATATCGATATCCTTACCTGTCACTGCTTCAACCTTGCCTTCTTTGACCATACGGATGACTCTTGTTATCGCCAGTTCCGGATCGGCTATTTTTGCGTCGGATCTTGAACGCGGAACCAGTGTTCCGTCCTCCATATAGTTTCTGTCTGCGAATACTTCGCTTGCTACCCTGATACCGACCTTTTCGGCAGCTGATATATGTTTGCTACCTGCTAGCCCCAGCATAATCAGATCCGGATCGACTGCTTTGATTCCTTCGCATATGGCTATTGCAAGATTTTCATCAACTGCCGCCATGTTATAAAATGCTCCGTGCGGTTTAACATGCTGCATCTTAAGTCCTGCGGCATCGGTAAATGCCTTGAGTGCCCCGACCTGATACATGATATACGCCTTGGCTTCAGCGGGACTTATCATCATCTTCCTTCTTCCGAATCCCATAAGATCCGGGAATCCCGGATGTGCACCTACCGCAACTCCGTTTTCTTTTGCAAGAGCGATGGTTTTTTCCATAACGATCGGGTCTCCCGCATGATATCCGCATGCAACATTTGCCGATGTGATATATTTCTGGACTTCCGCATCCATTCCTATAGTATAGTTTCCGAAGCTCTCTCCGATATCCGCATTCAAATCAACCTTATACATTTTTAACCCTCCGGATAGTATTTTAATTTTATATGTTGCTTTTGCGCAATAATGCCAGAGCCTTACGGCCCTGGCAGAATTATGCATTAAACTGTCTGTCTGAAATCAACCTGCAATCAGTGCCTTTGCGCTGTTTACAAATGCCGTAGCATTTCTTGCAGCGATGAAAAGGAATACTCCGATAACTATGATTGCCAGGATATTGATGATAACACCGTTCTTGTATTTACCCAGCATGTTCTTGTCATTACATACGATAAGAAGCAGAATGCCTGTAATCGGAAGAAGAAATGCATTGGCAGCCTGTGCAAAGAGTATGATCTCTGCCGGCGACTTTCCGAGTGTAAGCGCAGCAACAAATCCGAATGCAAGAACTATGATCCAGATAAGTTTGAATCTGAACTGCTTCATATCAGATCCCCATCCGAGGATACCTGATGAAGCAAATGCTGCCGCAAGCGGAGCCGTGATGGCCGATGAAAAACCGGCTGCGAAAAGTCCGATTCCGAACACTACCGATGCACCCGGTCCAAGCAGCGGTGCAAGCGAACGGGCCATAGTTGATCCGTTGGTTGTATCTGCTGTTCCCTGAAGTGCCGATGCACAGATGATGATTGCAAGAGAGATGATACCGCCAAGTCCGATTGCAAGAATAGAATCAAGATTTGATGTCGGGATATCCTCTTCAGGATTCTTCCACTTCTTTGCTGCAGATGATGCATGCAGATAGATGTTATAAGGAACTACCGTGGTTCCCATAAGTGCTGCGATGGTCATCCATGCATTATCCTCATCAGGAGCTGACGGAACGAACAGATCGTGAAGCACCTGACCCCAGTCCGGTTTTGAAACAATAGCGCAAACCAGGAAAAGTACACCCATGATAACAACAAGCGCTGTCAGGAACTTCTCTATCTTTGTATAGCTTCCGCTCCAGAGAAGATAAAACGTAACCCCGACAAGTATTACTGTAAAGATAATCTTCCAAAGGCTTGTGTCAAAAGCTGTCGCCAGCGACTGGGCTCCAAGAACCGCACCGGTGATATTGCCTGTCTCATATGCGACATTACCGATGAATACCGCTGCGATAACAAGAATTGCCAGGAAGATGAGTACGCCCTTCTTGCCTGCATATTTTGTTCTGAGTGCTTCCGAAAGTCCCATACCCGTAGTGATTCCGAGTCTGGCTGCCATCGTCTGCATGACGATTACGGAAATTGTTGAGAAAAGTATAGCCCACAGAAGTGTGGTGCCGTAATTTGCACCTGAAGTAAAGCAAGATGTAACAGTACCCGGTCCGATAAATGCTGCAGCAACAACTGCACCCGGCCCTACTTCCTTAAGGCGCTGTCCAAAAGTTTTCTTTCCTGCCATAATAATAACCCCTTATCATTTTTCTTGTGTTTTTTAACACGAAATTGTGATACGAGGCTATTTTATCATCCTATATGACTTAAGTCCAACAGAAATTATAAGGTTTCCTTTGTTTTTTTCACAACAAAAACATTGTTGTATCTTCTTTTTATGTCGGAAATAACTAAATCCGATGGTTTTTCCCTGAATATTCCGTATACTGCTGTTCCGCTGCCTGTCATTCCGGCAAGTGATGCGCCTGCCGCCAGAAGCCTGTCTTTGATTTCCGTGATGACTGGAAACATCCGGGCAGTAACGGCCTCGAGCACATTGTCCGTGTCAGGTTTACACTCCAGCCTGTCATATGCCGCATACACTTCCTTCGTTGATGCCCCGGCTTCCGGCTTCACTATGATAACGAAATCACCGTGATCGTCCTGTGCCGGACTGAGTATCTCTCCTATCCCCTGACAGCGCCGGCAGCCGCCCCGGATAAAGAACGGAACATCGGCACCGAGCTTTGCACCGATAGCCTCAAGTTCCTCATCTGACTTGCCAAGGGCATACAGCTCATTTAACGCTTTCAATACAGCCGCCGCATCAGAGCTTCCGCCGCCGAGTCCTGCCTGAGACGGGATATGTTTTTTCAGGAAAATGCTGACGCCTCTCTCATCTTCTTCGGAAAGAAGCGCACGGGCCGCCTTCACCGCCAGATTTTTTCCGTCGGTCGGGACTCCCGGGGTATCACAGGTAATAACAATCCTCCCGTCATCTCTCGGTTCTATCTCAAGCTCGTCATAAAGATCAACTGTCTGCATGACCATATCAACAAGATGGTATCCGTCTTCACGGATACCAACTATATCGAGTCCGATATTGATTTTAGCATATGCTTTAATTCTCATAGATTTATGCTTAATCACTGGCCCCAAATCAGATTCAGCACTTTTCAGGCTCCGGATAATCTGTTCCGAAGGTTTCGACCGTAACTGTCTTCATTATCTGATCTTCATACGGACGATCCGAACGGCCGGTCTGAACAGCTGCGATTTTATCAACTGTTTCCATACCTTCAGTAACCGCACCAAAAGCCGCATACTGACCGTCAAGGAAGTCTCCGTCAGCATGCATGATAAAGAACTGGCTGCCTGCGGAATCGGGATTCATGGCACGTGCCATTGAGATGACTCCGCGCTGATGGCTGAGCTTATTCTCAAAACCGTTCTGTGAAAACTCTCCCTTTATAGAATAATCCGGACCGCCCATTCCTGTTCCTTCAGGATCTCCGCCCTGGATCATAAATCCCGGGATGACACGATGAAAGATCGTTCCGTTATAAAAGCCTTTCTTAACGAGGCTGATGAAGTTGTTGACTGTATTCGGTGCTACGTCAGGATAAAGCTCAACCTTTATCGTATCTCCGTTTTTCATGGTGATAGTTACTACTGGATTTGCCATAATGATTCCTCCGTAAATTGTGTTTGATATTATTATGATGTGGGTGCCAAAAGTCGATTACGAATCATATTATACTATATTTGCGGTTATTTTTTATTTATCATTATTTTTTCATCTTTTTCCTTCGCAGCATAACGGATCACAGATTTGCCGCAGATGTCTTTTCAAGTTTTTTAAACAGATTGATTAACGGAACAATAAGAATACCAAGACAGAAATTGCTGATGCCGTGAATAGCATCAAAAGATAATCCGGCAAAAATCCACGCAATCATTCCTTCAAAATTCAGACCGAACATGATTGCCTGCACAGGTGCAAACAAAGCTCCATACAAAAATCCATGAAAAGAACACACAATCATATACACGATTGCTCCGTATTTTCTGTTCGGCAAATCTCCGGGCAGAAGCATTGTTACTCCCCACAGAATTGTCCAGACATACAGATAGGGAACCCACCAGGTAGTAAAACCTCCGAATAATCCCTCTAAAAGAACATATACATATATCGGATAAAGTGCTTTCGCACGATATACCACTGTAAGTGCTATGATCAGGACCGCACTCAGATGTATATTGGGCAGAGATGCCAGGACCGCTTTCTGTGCATAGATGATTGCACCGAACATTCCGAATTTTGCAATTTCTTTGGCTGTGATATTCATTTCCAGAATGAAAACGTTACTGTATCTCCATCATTAACTATATATTTCACAATGGACTCGCTCGGCATTTCACCGTTTACATCATACATCCATCCGCTGGCCGGTCCGCATGATTTCTCGCCGAGATCACCTATATATGTCACGTAATCATCATTCCACCTGATCTCATAGCCAAGATTTTTTCCGGCCGCTATTAATGCATCCAGCGCAGAATCTCCTTCGAAGATTTCAACTTTTTCACTGCCTCCGATGCTGAATCCTTCTTCATCAGCCGCACTGCCGTCAATATTTACTGTTACTGAAATCGGAATTCCCGATTCCCTGCTTTCGGGTTCTGCTTCTGCGGTCTTTTTTCCGCAACCCAAAACAGCCATAGCTAAGGCTACGGCTGTAAAAATGCAGATTAATCTCTTCAGTTTTTTCATCACTTTCCACCTCACCGAAAATTGTGCTGTTGTCTTCTCATATCTGCAGTTTTCGGACTTGAGGCTTTGCCTGCCTCTCACCGTAGAGTGAGCTGTCACGGATTTACACCGTGTTTCCTGTTTGATATGAGGTTTACCGTATCGATTATACTACATTCTTATATCTTTTCAAAGCGTCTTTATGATGCTTTTATGGTATAATGTTGACATTGGCAGAGCCCGAAATTATACTAATTTGCAAATCAAAAATGCTTTTACAGACAGTTCGGACACCGTATCATTCGTAATCTGTCAACGCTTTCAAAAGCCGGGAAGGAGGGATGCATCATGTCAGATAAAAAACGTGTAAGCGCCATGCTGCTTGCTATAGCGGTTTTATTTGTTATGCTTTTCTCTGCCTTCTATATAGCTAAAGAAGCTGATCATGACTGCTGCGGAGGTGATTGCAGCATCTGCTACCAGATCAGCGTCTGTGAAAGTACCCTTAAATCAGTCGGTCAGGCGATCGGCATGATTACTCTCGCCATATTCGTTGGCGTATTTGTACTTCTCCATCTGTCTTATATAAACAAACCCGCCAGACATTCATCTCCGGTGACTCTTAAAGTAAAACTTTCGAATTAAAAATCGATATTAGGTGGAAAAATCTATCCGTCTGCCGGCGGATATATTGCTGACTTTGTTTCCATGTTATTTTTGTATCTCTTTTCGGTTTTTTATTCGGAGGTGAATTTTTATGAAAAAAAATATTTCCATTCTGTTTATAATTCTGATGCTTGCGGGCATTCTGTCCGGCTGCGGAAGTTCCCTCAGTGATTCTGATAAAAACATTTCCATCGTGACTACTATTTTCCCTGAATACGATTGGGTAATGAATATCCTGGGAGACAAGGCATCCGATGCCGATGTAACTATGCTCCTTGATAACGGAGTTGACCTGCATAGTTTTCAGCCTACAGCAGATGACATCATCAAAATCTCAAAATGTGATCTTTTTATCTATGTCGGAGGCGAATCCGACAAATGGGTAGAGGACACACTGAAGGAGGCCACCAACAAAGATATGGTTGCAATAAATCTTCTTGATGTACTCGGAGATTCAGTCAAAGAGGAAGAAATCAAGGAAGGAATGGAGACGGATGAGGATGAACAGGAAGGCGGGGAAGATATTGAATACGATGAACATGTCTGGCTGTCTGTGAGAAATGCCGCCGTTCTTGTTGATTCGATCAGTGATGCTTTGGGAAAACTGGATACGGACAATGCTGCTGTCTACAGTTCCAATGCCTCTGAATATATCAAAAAACTGAATGATCTTGATAACCGTTATCAAAACGCAGTCGATAATGCCAAAGTCAGGACCATCCTGTTCGGGGACCGTTTCCCTTTCCGTTATCTTACTGACGATTACGGACTTGATTACTATGCAGCTTTTGTCGGCTGCTCTGCAGAAAGCGAAGCCAGCTTTGAAACCATCAGGTTTCTGGCTGACAAGGTGGATGAGCTTGAACTCTCAACTGTGCTGACTCTGGAAGGAACTGATCACCGAATCGCAGAAACCATTGTATCAACATCAAAAAGCAAATCCGCCCGGATTCTCTCGATGGACTCAATGCAGTCTGCCACATCGAAAGATGTCGCAAGCGGAGCAACCTATCTTTCCATAATGGAAAAAAATCTCGACGTTTTGAAAAGCGCTCTCAAATAACCGGAGGATACAACATGTCACTTCTTACCTGCCAGGATCTCTGTCTCGGATACGACGGAAAAGAAATCCTGCACAATCTTAATTTTAAAGTTAATACCGGAGATTATCTATGTATTGTCGGAGAAAACGGTTCCGGTAAAACGACTCTTATGAAAACCATCCTCGGACTGAATCAGCCGATCTCCGGAAAAGTCCTTACCGGGGACGGATTGAATCAGAATGAAATCGGTTATCTGCCTCAGCAGACTGTAGTTCAAAAGGATTTTCCTGCCACGGTTCGGGAAATCGTGCTTTCAGGCTGTCAGGGGCACTGCGGGCTTCGTCCGTTTTATACCAAAGAAGAGAAACTGCTCGCAGCGGACAATATTGAAAAAATGGGAATCGCGGCTTTAACGGATCGCTGCTACAGGGAACTGTCCGGAGGTCAGCAGCAGCGGGTTCTGCTGGCCCGGGCTCTGTGCGCCACTAAAAAAATGCTTCTGCTTGATGAGCCCGTATCAGGACTTGATCCGAAGGTCACCTCGGAAATGTATCAGCTGATTGAAAAACTGAACAAAGAAGGCATTACGGTAATAATGATTTCTCATGATCTGAATGCTGCGCTGAGCTACGCAAGTCATATTCTGCATATCGGTAACAATGTGTTTTTCGGTACAAAAAAAGAATACCTTGCGGGAAATCTGCAAAACGGATTCGAAATGAAAGGTGGTGATTGCTGATGAGTCTTCTGAATAATCTGGCTTTGTATTTTGAATATCCTTTTGTGCGCTATGCTCTCATCGTAGGTATTCTGATCTCACTCTGCTCCTCCCTGCTTGGTGTGACACTGGTCCTGAAACGATTCTCATTTATCGGTGACGGACTGTCTCATGTTGCTTTCGGTGCAATGGCTGTTGCTGCGGTAATCGGTCTTACCGATGACATGCTGCTTGTACTGCCTGTCACAATTATCAGCGCAGTATTGCTGCTGAGTACCGGACAGAATACCCGAATCAAAGGCGATGCCGCGATTGCCATGATTTCCGTAGGAGCCCTCGCAATCGGTTATCTGCTTATGAATCTTTTCTCTACATCATCAAATCTGTCAGGCGATGTCTGTACTACTCTTTTCGGTTCCACATCAATACTGACTCTGACTCAGACGGAAGTAATTCTGTGCATCGTACTTTCAATTGTGGTGGTTCTTGCATTTGTATTTTTCTACAACAAGATATTCTGCATCACCTTTGATGAATCATTTGCCAGGGCAACCGGAACCAATGTGAACCTTTACAATCTGCTCATTGCTGTCATCATTGCAGTCATCATCGTTTTGGCAATGCATCTGGTTGGCTCGCTCCTTATTTCCGCTCTGGTGATTTTTCCGTCACTTTCAGCTATGCGGGTATTTAAAAGCTTTAAATCAGTCACCATCTGCTCGGCAGTATTATCAGTCCTTTGTTCCTCGTTCGGCATCATCACTTCCATACTTGCCGGCACTCCGGTAGGCTCTACAATAGTTGCCGTGGATATAGCTGCATTTCTGGTTTTCTCTGTAGTGGGAAAAGTATCAGGAGGGATAAGAAAATGAAAAGAATAAAAGTTACGCTTCTAATATCTGTAATAATCGCAGTCCTGACAGGATGCGGTGATAATAGTGCTTCCAAGTCACAGAGTGCTTCCGCCAATTCGGTATCATCTGTAATGCAGCAGCAGATGAATCAAACTGACACGGAACAGCAGCCTGAGCAAAACGCAGAAACTCAGCAGTCAACTCAAGACTCTGAAATGCTGCAAGCTGTTAATTCAGAGGTCACTACGGCAGAAAAAAAGACTACCGGCACTTCTGATGTGGATGTCGATCTTACGGCTCTCAGCAGTACAATGGTTTATTCTGAAGTATATAATATGCTGGATTTACCGGAAGATTATACCGGCAAGACGGTCAGGATGAACGGACAGTTTGCACTCTATCAGGCTTACGATGAAAACGGAGAGCCTGTGCCGGATCAGATTTATTATGCCTGTGTAATCGCAGATGCTACCGCATGCTGTCAGCAGGGACTGGAATTTGTCCTTGCAGGCAACTATACATATCCTGATGATTATCCGGAGCTTGGTTCTGAAATCACCGTCGTCGGAGAATTCCAAACCTATATGGAGGATGATTATCAATACTGCCACTTAATCGATGCTCATTTCGATTAACTGTTCAACCATACCTTATCCGGTACCTGTTACCTTGAACGGACGGTTCCGCCGGCAGTATCTGAAGAGTTATTACAGACTATATTAGAAACAGTCAGAACATTCATATTCAGTGCGGAAGAATAATTAACATTTTTCGCAACTTTCGTGACCATCCTCAGTCCCAGACCTTTGAATGGATCGTCGGAATTATCGTATCTTTTGAGAAGTTTCATCGGGTCCATCTGAGGATAGTTGTCACGTATCATCAGACTGATGTCATGATTTTCGTAAAATACAAGTACCTTTATCTCTTTATCTTCTCTGCTTATTCCGGAATTATAATCAAGAGTATTTACGGCTATTTCCTCAATACACAAACCAGTATACAGACTTATTCTGCCTTCCAGCGCCTTGCTTTTACAGAAAGCCATCGCTGTTGATTGTCAACCAAAATTGACCCACTTTTACGTTGAAATCTGACCCACCC
>JAUNOA010000029.1:12443-23700 GCA_030531245.1 Lachnospiraceae bacterium | reverse complement strand
TGTTGACACAGTCCCCGTTGACACATTTATTTTGTCATATCCTCATCCATGAGGTCGTATCCGTCAACTCTTTTTGAGAAGAACAGTATGCCGACTCCGCCGATTCCCAGATGCGAACCAAGCACACAGCCTATCGGATGTATAAAAGTCTTCGCTCCGGGAAAAGCTTCCCTGACCATGACCTCTACCGTTGCCGCTGCGTCGGGATCATCGGCATGTGCGATGCCTATCAGCTGATCCTCAAAACCCGCAATCTCCTTCTCTGTCAGACTCAGCAGTGTTTTAAATGCTGACTTGCGTCCGCGTACTATGCCTATAACATGCAGAAGCCTGTCCGACACATTGAGTATAGGCTTGATCTGAAGCTTGTCTCCGATATATCCGGCCGGAGGCGTGATTCTTCCGCCCTTTGCAAGCCATGTGAGATTTTCAAGCGTAAACAGGTGCCGCGTGTTCGGAATCATTTGCCTGATCCCGTTTGAAACATAATCAAAATCACGTCCGGCTGCGATCCATCTGGCTGCCTGCAGTGCTATGATGCCGATGCCCATGCTTCCTGCCTCAGAGTCGATTGCCTCCATGCGGCGCTCCGGAAATTCCGGTTTCAAATCGTCGATGATGATATTGGCCAGCTGATACGTCCCTGAAAGACCGCTTGAGAAACTCAGATAGATAAAATCATCTCCCTTTTCGCAGATGCCTCTGAAAAGCGCTTCAGTGTCACCGCTGCTGATCTGTGAGGTCATCGGAACTATGCCCTGACGCATCTTTGCGTAGACTTCATCCAGCTGAATATCCACTCTGTCACGATAACTTCTGTCACCGATCGTTACGAAAAGCGGAAGCACTTCAATATTATATTTTTCAATCAGCATCTCAGGTAAATCACAGATACTGTCGACAACAAGCCTTAACATTTCCGACTGTCACCTTTCCGAAAAACACAGCACATAAAAAACCATTGTTATTATACTACCTCAGCCTGAAAAACTCTATCACTATTTATTGAGATACAGTTTCCTGATCCGGCCGCAGGATATGCGGAAGCCTGCCCGGTCATCCTGTCAGCCTTTATCCCCCGTCACACCTCAGAACAGTTCCTTCGAGTCAAGGACTACCGTAAAAGGTCCGTCATTGAGCAGATCCACCTTCATGTCCGCTCCGAAACGACCTCTCTGCACATCCGGCACATACCTTCGCGCCTCTTCTATCATATGTTCATACATCGGCTCCGCCATATCCGGCGATCCCGCGTACACAAAACTCGGTCTATTACCCTTGCGGCAGTCTGCATAAAGTGTGAACTGCGATATCAGAAGAAGCGATCCTCCGACATCCGAAATCGACAGGTTGGTCTTGCCCTGTGCATCCTCGAAAATCCTCAGATTGCAAAGCTTCCTGACCATCTTGTCGGCAAGCTCCTGTGTATCATCCTGAGCGATTCCTATAAGCACTAAAAGTCCCTTATCTATTTTGCCGAGCAGCTCACCGTCGACCGTAACCGACGCATGGGTAACCCTCTGAATTACAAATTTCATTCCGATCTACACTCCTGTCACGATTTTTTCATCTCAATGCAAACTTCCATTCAGCCCGTATCTGCCGAAAAATGGGCAGGCACTCTGCAGCATTTCAGCTGCCCATACCAGGACGTCTCTATCCTGCCAATTCCTTCCCAAAAAGATGGGCTATCTTTCTATAACATCTTCCCTGCCCATACCTGCGGTTCTGCCCGCGATTTTTTCGGCATCCTCCCTGCGGAATGCGCGTAATGCGAACAGGCACAGGATGATCTGAACGACGGTCGAGCACGGTATCGCCAGCCCGATCATAAAAAGTGATCCGCCTCCGATCCTGCTCATAAGAAACGCAACAGGTATTCGAACCGCAAACGCACCTATAAGTCCCTGTATGAGAACAAAAGTCGTCTTCTCGATTCCGTTGAAGTATCCTATGAAACAAAACAGGAAGCACGTAAGCAGACAGTCAATAGCATATGCCTTCAGATAATCCCATGAAGCCACAACCGTCGGCCCGTCCTGCGAGAAAATCCCCGCCAGGTGATCCCCGAAGAAAAATGCTATTACAAACATCACTACTCCGAAAAATACCGAAACGATGATTCCGTCCTTAAGTGCGTTGTATGCTCTGTCGTAAAGCCCTGCACCGCGGTTCTGTGCGATAAACGACGACATCGAATGCATGAATGAACTCGGCACGAGCATGATGAACATGCATACCTTCTGGGCTACGCCGACACCTGCCGACGCCACTACTCCCAGCTGATTGACTATGGCCATAAGCACAAGGAATGATACACTTACCAGAAAATCCTGAATTGCAACCGGAACCCCGATCCTCAGAATCATCTTTGTGTAACCGGCATCAAGCCTGATATCACTGCGGGCAATAGTGAAAGGCAGCTCACGCCCTCTCAAAATAAAAAATGATATCACAACGCTCAGAAACTGCGCAGCTACCGTCGCAATCGCCGCACCCGCTGCACCCATATGCAATATCGCAACGAAAAAATAATCTCCCAGAATATTGAACACACAGGCGATTCCGACCGCAAGAAGCGGTGTTTTCGAATCCCCGAGTCCTCTGAACACACTGCCGAGCAGGTTATATGCCACGATTACCAGAAATCCTCCTCCGCATATCCTTACATATGCAGACGTGGTTTCAAATGCCTCTTCCGGTGCCTGCAGCAGACTCGCCAAAGGTCCGGCACCCGCAACACAGATTACGGTAAACAAAACTCCGACAATTGTAAAAATAATTATTCCCGTGCCAATGATACCGCCGGCACGTCCGCTTTCTTTTCGTCCTATACACAGACCGACCGCCACGGTGATTCCCATTGCCAGACCTATGACAAGATGTGTAAGTGCCTGGATGATCTGTGATCCGGTCGCTACACCCGACACATCTGCCGTCACTCCGAAGCGTCCGACTACGAGCAGATCGACTGCGCCGTACATTGCCTGCAGAAACATCGCAAACAACACGGGACCCATAAATTTTAACAGTGAAGGGACTATCGGTCCCCTTGTGAAATCATTTTCTTTCATGCAAACCTCTGATGCCGTTTAATTTTTCTTCGCATTGTATATAAGTAATGCAGCCTTATTGCAGTTTTCAAGAGTCATCATCTGCTCTTCCGAAATATCTATTCCGTATTTATCTCCGAGGGCGGAAAAGATGCCGTACATATCCAGACTGTCGGCCCCCAGCACATTGATGAAATGATCATCGTCACCGATCTGATCATATTCCGTCCCGGTTTCTTCCGAAACCGCTTTCCTGACTTCATCAAGAATTCTGCGAAACTCCGGATCTTCCGGATAAATACATACTACATTTGTCCCCGCATCGGACGATGCAGCATCCGGTCCCTGACCCGACTGCATCTCCTGTGCAGATTCGGATCCATACCGTTCACTCTTTTCTGCTTCGCTTTTCTCCGGACCGGATTTCCTATAAAGCTCATACACCTCGCATATCCAGCTGCCGGCTTCGATCTCCTTTTTAATCACCTGTCGTTTGACCTTGAGACTTCCCGATACCGGAAGTTCACTCTGGGAGAAATACACACGTACAGGCCTGGACACAGCGGACAGCCTGTCATTTGCTTTCAGTATCCTGTTCAGAAGTTCCCGTTTATCTGCGGACGCATCCGCTTTTGTAACAAGAACGATGTCATCATACTTACTTCCGTTTCCGATTCCGAGGATACAGAAACTTCCGAGACCATCAACATCTCCGAACGCATCTTCCAGTTCCTCCGGATAGAGATTTTCACCGTTTGCACCGATGATGACGTCCTTGCACCGACCGGTGATAAACAGTCCGTCAGCAGTCTTTCTGATTATGTCTCCTGTCGCAAACCACGCCGATGTATCACGCGGTACTATGGACCCTTCTATTATGCTTGCCGAATAAAGCGCACCGCCGCGAATAAAAAGCTCGCCCTCGCTGATACCATTGCCGCGGGCACATCCGTCGCCCTCGCTGATACCATTGCCGCGGGCGCATACGTCGCTCTCGCCCGTATCCGAAGCTGTCCCGCTCCCGGTGATGCCTGAGGTCTCTTCGTCTGCCGGCACAATCTTCCACTCCGTCAATGTAAACGGAACACCTATACTTCCCTTAATCCTCTGTGCAGCCTCCAGTGACTGCTCAACTGCGATGATACCCGTCTCCGTCATACCGAAGCCGTTGCACAGCGGATATCCGACAGAATTAAGTATATCGAGCGTTGATGCCGGAACATGACCGCCACCCGTTATCATTGATCTGATTTTCGTACCGAGCGTATTGCGTTTGATAATATCTTTCGTGATGAAAGAAAGCCTGTGTATATCTTTGTCTCCGAGCTTCTTTGCGATACCGTCCGCAAGCGCATTGAAGAAAAGCGGAATGCAATACAGATGTGTAACTCCGTGTTTCCGGCAGGTTCCGAGTATCGTATTTACACTCTTGTCTCTGAGATAAACCAGTGTCTTTCCGGTGCATGAATACAGCAGGTAAACCACTGAAAATCCGAATACATGATGGAAAGGAAGAAATGACAGCAGTTTGCAGGGCTTATCCTCGATAAAAGGCATATCCGGATTGCGGTGCTTTGCCTCATCGAAACTGAGCATATGATTTGCTATAGTCTGCGAGTCATACAGGAAAATACGGCTGGCTCCCGTCGTTCCCGAAGTGCACAGCGCCACATATCTGCCCCATTTTTCTTCGCAGGATGCTGTTTTTCCGGTATCGCTCTCCGGACCGCTGCCCAGCAGCAGTGCTGCATCGATAAATCTCTTCTCACTGCCGTCTATTGGCTTAGCCGCTACATACGACTCTGCGCGTGCCTCACTCAGTATCGCATCATTCGTATGATCATCGATCATCGGATTCAGCAAGAGCGGTATATTTCCGCTCATCAGGATACCCCAGAGAAGTACCGGCCAGTCCATGCATGTGTCATAAAGAAGGCCTATGATCTTACCGTCATCGCCGGTTCCCATCGTCTGCAGTCTTGCACATGCAGCTTTCGACATCGTGATGTATTCACGATAAGTACGCTTGATCTCTTTTCCGTTTCTGTCGGTCATCTCACCGGCAACATCATCATTGAAACGCTCCATCATATGAAACATTCCGCTGTAACCTGAATCCTTTTTCAGCAGATCCAGCGTTTCATTCCAAACATTCTTCATCTTTATAATCCTTATTTGTTTGTAAAAAATCGTCAAGCTGTTTTACCGTCACATAACTGCAGTCTTCATCAAAATATTTCCGGTTTGAATCAGCTTAATACGGGTTTTTATATCTTATCGCACAAACAGCCACCTCAAAGAGGTGACTGTTCAAAATGTTCAGATGAATTTCAAGCCTTTACAGCAACAACCTCGATTTCAACAAGTCCGTCCTTCGGAATTGCAGCAACCTGAAATGCCGCCCTTGCGGGATACGGCTCCGAGAAGAATCCTGCATATACTTCGTTCATTGCTCCGAAATCTGCGATATCCTTCAGGAACACCGTCGACTTAACGACATCGTCCATCGTATATCCTGCCTGTGCAAGTATGTTTCTGATATTTGTCAGAGACTGCCTGGTCTGTGATGCTATATCCGGACCTGCAAATCCTCCCGTCGCCGGATCAAGTCCCAGCTGACCCGAAACATAAACTGTATTTCCTGCCTTTACGCCCTGTGAATAAGGACCGATCGCAGCCGGTGCATTATTTGTACTGAGTGCTGTATTTGCCATGACTGAACCTCCGTAATGTACGAAATAAAAATAATCAGTTATAATTATAGCCCTTTTTCATAATAACGCCAAGTCCTGGTCAACGGGGAGGGTTCTTCTTGTCAACATTGTCAACAGGGACGGTTCTAACTGTCAACATTGAAAATGTTGACAGTTAGAACCGTCCCTGTTGACAATGTAGACAATACAGACACAGTTGACACAGTTGACAATATCATATAAAACCGGGAGGCCCGAAGGTCTCCCGTGTATCTGGCAGCGCGATCTGCGCCATCTTATTTATTATTGATTGCTGCCTGTGCTGCCGCAAGTCTTGCGATCGGAACACGGAACGGTGAACATGATACATAGTTCAGTCCGATCTTATGGCAGAACTCTACAGATGAAGGATCTCCGCCGTGCTCACCGCAGATACCGCAGTGAAGCTCAGGACGTGTTGCCTTGCCAAGCTTAACAGCTGTCTTCATAAGTGAACCTACGCCGACCTGATCAAGCTTTGCAAACGGATCGCTCTCGAGAATCTTTGCATCATAGTAAGCACCAAGGAACTTGCCTGCATCATCACGTGAGAAACCGTATGTCATCTGTGTAAGATCATTTGTACCGAAGCAGAAGAACTGAGCATCCTGAGCGATCTCATCAGCTGTAAGTGCAGCACGCGGGATCTCGATCATTGTACCGACTTCATACTCCATACGAACTCCGGCCTCTTCAATCAGCTTGTTTGCTGTCTCAACAACCAGCTTCTTACAGAACTTGAATTCCTTTGAATCTACTGTCAGAGGGATCATGATCTCAGGCTTAACTGACCAACCCGGATGAGCCGTCTGAACATTGATAGCAGCCTTGATAACTGCCTTTGTCTGCATAACTGCGATCTCAGGGAATGTAACAGCCAGACGGCAGCCACGATGTCCCATCATCGGGTTTACTTCGTGAAGAGCTGCACAGATAGCTGCAACTTCTTCCGGTGTCTTACCCTGAGCCTTTGCAACCTTGGCGATATCTTCCGGCTCTGTCGGAGCAAACTCATGAAGCGGCGGATCAAGGAATCTGATAGTTACAGGATTTCCTTCCATAGCTTCAAAGAGCTGTTCGAAATCTCCCTGCTGAAGCGGCTCGATCTTTGCAAGAGCTGCTTCTCTTTCTTCCTTGGTATCAGAAACGATCATCTCACGGATAGCATCGATTCTGTCACCCTCAAAGAACATATGCTCTGTACGGCAAAGTCCGATACCCTCTGCACCAAGCTCACGAGCCTTCTTGGCATCGCGTGGTGTGTCGGCATTTGTACGAACCTTAAGGGTTCTGTACTTGTCAGCCCATCCCATGATACGTCCGAACTCACCTGAGATAGATGCTTCCTCTGTAGGAAGTGCGCCGTCATAGATGTTTCCTGTAGAACCGTCAAATGAGATGATGTCGCCCTCGTGATACTCATGACCACCGAGCTTGAACATCTTGGCATCCTCATCGATATCGATAGCCTGGCATCCTGATACACAGCATGTACCCATACCACGGGCAACAACTGCTGCATGAGATGTCATACCGCCGCGGACTGTCAGGATACCCTGTGAAGCCTTCATACCCTCGATATCCTCAGGTGAAGTCTCAAGACGAACAAGAACAACCTTCTTGCCTGCCTCTGCCCAGTCCTTTGCATCCTGTGCCGTAAATACGATCTGACCTGTTGCTGCACCCGGAGATGCTGCAAGACCCTTGCCGATAACCTCTGCCTTCTTAACTGCATCAGCTGAGAATGTTGGATGAAGAAGTGTATCAAGGTTACGCGGATCTATCATAGTAACAGCCTTCTGCTCTGTAATCATGCCCTCATCAACAAGGTCACATGCGATCTTAAGAGCTGCCTTTGCTGTTCTCTTACCGTTACGTGTCTGAAGCATGTAAAGCTTGCCGTGCTCAACCGTGAACTCCATATCCTGCATATCACGATAATGATCTTCAAGAATCTTACATACATCAACAAGCTGCTTGAAAGCCTCAGGGAATTTCTCTTCCATCTCTGTGATGTGCATAGGTGTACGTACGCCTGCAACAACATCCTCGCCCTGTGCGTTTGTAAGGAACTCACCGAAGAGACCCTTATTACCTGTAGCCGGATCACGTGTGAATGCAACACCTGTTCCGCAGTCATCTCCCATGTTACCGAATGCCATAGACATTACGTTAACAGCTGTTCCCCATGAATAAGGGATATCGTTGTCACGACGGTATACGTTTGCACGCGGGTTATCCCATGAACGGAATACAGCCTTGATAGCCTCAACGAGCTGAACCTTCGGATCATCCGGAAAATCCTCACCGATCTTTGACTTATACTCAGCCTTGAACTGATTTGCAAGCTCCTTCAGATCTTCAGCTGTAAGCTCAACATCCTGCTTAACACCCTTCTTAGCTTTCATCTCATCGATAAGAGCCTCGAAATATTTCTTTCCTACTTCCATAACTACATCAGAGAACATCTGAATGAATCTTCTGTAGCAGTCCCATGCCCAACGCGGATTGCCTGACTTCTTTGCAAGAGTCTCAACAACCTGCTCGTTAAGTCCCAGGTTAAGAATTGTATCCATCATACCAGGCATAGATGCACGTGCACCCGAACGAACTGATACGAGAAGCGGATTCTCCATATCGCCGAACTTCTTGCCTGTAATTTCCTCTGTCTTTTTAACGTACTCCATGACCTGACCCATGATCTCGTCATTGATCTCACGGCCGTCCTCATAATACTGAGTACATGCTTCTGTTGTGATTGTGAATCCCTGCGGTACAGGAAGTCCGATGTTGGTCATTTCTGCCAGGTTGGCACCCTTACCACCGAGAAGGTTTCTCATGTCTGCGTTACCTTCTGTAAACAAATACACCCATTTGTTTGCCATGATTTTTCCCCCAATTTATTTTTTTTATAATTATTTTCTACCTTTACTTACAAAAAAGTATCTTATCACAAAAAAGCCCCTAAAATCAATAGCTTAACCACTTAATTTCATAAATAATTCAAGGTATTCCCGCTCCACCTCATCAAAGGGTCTCACGTCATAATTCAGGCCGATGCTGACCTGTACCGAGGGCCTCTCATTCCACTGCAGAAGCGTATGCAGATCCCAGTAAAGCATAGCCTCATCCACCAGGTCTACAAGTGCCTTTTCATCCCTGGTTATCGGACTGCCGAGGAACTTCTCATAAATGATATCGAGAAGCCTGCTTTCGTATCTGCGGTAGTCCGGCATGACCTGCTTCAGCGGACTCGGTACATCCGACAGATAACACTCGGATGCATCGTGCACAAGACAAGCCATCTGTACTCTGCGTGAATATCCTCTGGCCTCCGCTTCGCGTGCACAGTTTATGCAGTGCTGCCCCACTGAGAAAAATGTGACCACCTGCCCGTTGCCCCTGCATATAAGCGGAAGTGCATGAGCTATATCCTCTATGCGTATATCATCTGCCGTCGCCTCCAGCGGGTTGAATCTCAGTCCTGTATATGTTGTTATCTTACAATCATTCATCATTGCTCCCTGACGGCTGCGTCAAATCTTACGCGTCATCATTTTCCATTATTCTTATTATTCTGTCAGTCCCCGATCAGTTCTGCCTGTCTAAAAACAGCTTCATCTCTATAGCCTGATCCGGACACTCATCGTATGAAGCATGTCCGTAATGATCCTTGATGACCAGCGTACATTTCAGCGCCTCAGCGATTTCGATAGATCCCTGATAACCCAGAGCACTGTCGCCCCATGTTGCAAATACAATGGTCGGACAGGTGATTTTGTTCAGATACTCATAACGGTCAAAATCAAGACAGGCCCTGGCAACTATCCCGAAACGCATTATGTCATTCTGATCGCCTACAGTTTCAAGTCTCCTGAACACCTCGGCAAACTTCTGATAATACCAGTTTGAATACACATGATTATAGATGTCACGGTTCAACGATACTACATCACCCTCCGATGCCAGTCTGACCCAGTTGCTGAAAGTCTCCGTGCTAATAGGATTCTGTCTGGACAGTGTGGAACAAAGAGCAAGCTTCTTTACAAGTTCCGGATGTTCCTCTGCCAGATACTGTGCCATCATACCGCCATGTGAAACTCCCATAACGCAGGCATTACTGATGCCCAGGGAAATCATAGCCTGTGCGGTATCCTCGGCCATATCCTCTGTCGTGTAGCCCGGCTTCATATCATCGATACGATCAAAAACATAAACCGTATAATCGTCCCAGAACATACTGTACTGATTCCTGACAGCCTCGGCTGACAGATAAACCGGTGTCATGGAAACTCCGGGAATGATGACCAGGGTCTTCGGACCGTTTCCGAATACCGTATAATGCATATCAAAGTTATCCGTACTTACAACTTTTACTTCTGCTTCTGCCATATTTTTCTCCTAAAATCAATAATTATAAAACAGTCTGTCAGACCGTATATTTTTCACGCAGTGCCCTGACTGTTTCATCGGAAATACCAAGCACCTGCTTATAATAATTTTCCACAGATCCGTACTGCTGTGTCAGCCAGCATACAATACGCTTCATAAGCGTCTGATCAACGCTTTTTTCGCGCCGTGAATTTTGTATTATTTCATCATCATACTGATAATAGGCAAAAAAGTCATCAAATATTTCCGTCCTCGCGTAATTCGGTACCGCCGATGCCAGATAATCATATTTGATATCCATATTGCCTACCCCCAGAAGCCTCAGGATAAATCCTGCAGCCACGCCTGTCCTGTCTTTGCCGTCACGGCAATGTATGATTACTCCGGTACAGTCATCACGAAGCATGATTTCTACTATCTTCTTCAAGGATGCTACCGACTGCTCCGATACAAAATAGTCCTGATACATCTTCTCACCGTCAAATTCTTTCAGGTACTCTCCGTTCATCCATGCATAGCCGATATGCCGGTTATCATCTTCTCCCTGTGCAATACCAATTATATCCTTCTGATACTCTGTGGTTTCAAGGGAACTCATGACACAGGTCTCATGATTCAATCCCTTTATAACCACATCCGGAAACTGTTCCTGCTCGCTTTCCCTTCTCAGATCTATGATATAATTGATTCCTCTTTTGAGTATCATATCCGCATCTTCCAGCGTCATACTGTTAAGCATTCCGGATCGCATCAGTCTGTCGGAGGTCATCCTGCCGTCGACTGTATTATATCCGCCAAGACTTCTTATATTGCGGATACCTGCTGATTCGATTCCATGCTCGCTATATACTTCCAGCATCCTGTCAAAAGTATCCTCATCATACTCCGATTTCCTCTCCTTCACCCATTCGCCGAAATCGGCAGGAGCCTGCGATGTGCGGAATTTTTTCTCCAGAATATAATCATAAATAACATAAATATCTACATCAGGTTCTTCATCAATCGTCTGATAATATTTCAGTGCATATCCGATCAAGGTGATAACAGCATCATCCAGTGTCCTGCAGTCAAGCAATTCTT
>JAUNOA010000029.1:0-12343 GCA_030531245.1 Lachnospiraceae bacterium | reverse complement strand
TCCTGCAAGTCTTGCTTTTTCCACATCCAGACCGAATCCGGCGGCAATAGCGGCAGCCTTTTCCGAAACACGTTCACAATGCCTGTAACGCTTTTCCGAAAGCCGTTGACGGACACTGCCTTTTAACTCATCAAAGTTGTTCCATATGATAAGACTGTCCTGTATCCGGACATACTCGCCCACACCTGTCATTCTCAACACTTTGGCAACATCATCCGAAGCATTTACAATCAGCGTCTGACCATCATTAAAGCTCATAACACTGCCGGCAAAAAGCAGTGCACGTATACCGTCACCGGAAATATAATCCAGTTCCAGCAGATCAAATACAAGCGTCTTCGTATTCCCGGAAACATTTTCAGTCATCATGGACAATAATTCCGATGCAGCCTTTGCATCCAGCCTCCCGACCGGAGTGACCAGTGTCGTATCTTCATATTCCGTTATCCTGATTTCCATAATCTGCCTCTCTTAATATCGTCCGGAGTCCTGTTATGCTGCTCCGTCTTACATTATATCAACTCAAGCGGCCTTATTCAGTCACAACAGTTTTACTGTTTATTCAGCCTGACCAGTATGATCATATCCGACAGACCGGCTGCCTTGATCATATTCAGGTTTACCTCCATCAGTTGAGTTCCTTTCTCAACCCTCTGACCGTCCCTGACCATCACGTTGAACCCGCGTCCGTTCATCTTTACCGTATCTATTCCCACATGAATCAGGTACTCCGTCCCGTCATCCGCCATCATGGTGATCGCATGCTTTGTAGATGCTACAGACCCGATCCGTCCGCTGCACGGCGCATACACGGAACCGTTCTGCGGGCAAATGCCGACACATGTCCCCATCGTACCTTCAGCAAAAACTCTGTCAGGTATCTCCGCCATAGGGATCAGCTCACCGTCTGCAAACGCTCCGAGTATTTCTCCTCCCTTATGCATCGCCTCTGCGGCACACACAGATCCGCCGGCACTCTCCGCCTTTGCCGCAGCCACCCTGACTCTGCGCACCAGCTTCGCCGGCACTGAGAGCTCATCAACTCCCATCTCAACAAACCTTGCCGTCAGTTCTGTATCCGCAGCCATCTGTCCGCATATACCGACAGTCACTGCGTGCTTATGTCCCCCTTCGACAACCATCCTGACAAGTCTGAGTACCGCCTCATGCTGCGGATCATAATATCTCTCCAGTCCCTGTGCTTCACGGTCAAGTGCCAGAGTATACTGAGTCAGATCATTGGTACCTATACTGAAAAACTTTATCTTTCCGCCCGCGGCCAGTTCCTCTGCCATCACTGCCGCGGCCGGTGTCTCTATCATAATACCTATATCAGGCATCCTTATCGGAGTACCCTCAAGCTCAAGTTCGTCCGCAGCCTCCTCCATAAGATGAGTGATACGGTCTATCTCCCAGGCGGAAGCAATCATCGGAAACATGACTTTCAGATTCCCGTAAACCGCCGCACGCAGCAGTGCTCTGAGCTGCACCTTGAAAATCTTTTCATTCTCAAGCGAAACTCTCACGCCCCTCATACCCAGTGCAGGATTCGACTCATCCGGAAGTTTCATCCACCTCGGCTTCTTGTCCGAACCGATATCCATAGTCCTGATGATGACCTCCTCATCGTCCGTCTCATCCAGCACTGCCGTGTAAGCCTCATACTGCTCGTCCTCATCCGGCATACTGTCTCTGCCCAGAAAAAGCAGTTCCGTCCTGAACAGTCCCACACCGTCGGCTCCGCATGCGGCAACTTCCGCCATATCCTCCGGACCGGCGATATTGGCACAGACCCTCATACGGCAGCAGACATCGTCACTCTCCGCCTGTCTCCTGTCCTCAGCCACTGCCTTCATCCTCTCCTGTGCCGCAGCCCTCATTTCCCCGTCCGGATCTATGATAACCTTTTCCGAGTCAATGATGACATAAGCCGCTTTTTTTATCTCCTCGACAGCTGCGCCTGCCCCGTATAAATACGGTGCACCGATTGCCGACATAATGACCGCCACATGAGATGTCGGCGATCCTTTGTCTGTGATAAGACCGCCTATCAATGACTGATCAAATGCTCCCAGCTGTGCCGGACTTATCTCATCTGTAACTATTGCACTGAACCGGGTAAGCTCCGCACTCTCCCTGCCGCTGAGCACATCTGTCAGACCCTTCGCTACACCCTCAATATCCTCACTTCTCTCGCGCAGATATTCCGACTCCGACAGCTTAAGACGCCTCGCATAATCGTATGCTACCAAAGTTGTGGCATACTCCGCATTGCATTTCTCTTTTCTGATATAAGTCTTTATCTCATCCAGAAATGCCTCGTCAGTCAGAAACAGCCTGACAGTATCCATGACTTCCTGTGTCCGGGAAGCATAATTTCCCGCATCAAGACCGGCCGTCATCTTTGCGACAGCCGCCTCAAATCTGCTGACTTCCTCTCCGGTATCCGTTATATTCCGTTTTATGACTGCAGCTTTACCTGATTCTGCCGCGAAGACAGGACCTGCATAAAACCCCTTACTGGCTACATGAAGGCTGTATTCTTTCATTTACTATACCCTCTCTTCCAGAAATCTCTTTATCTCACCAAGCACCTGTACTGCATCCTCACCTACTGCCCTCACCGTGATTTCATTTCCCTGTACAACACCGAGTGCAAGCAGCTGTACCAGACTTCCCGCATCCGCCGTTTTGGCTCCGACATCTACAGCAACATGACTTTTGTATTTCCTGACTATTTTCATAAGCTCTGCAGCAGGTCTCGCATGTAATCCCATGGGATCCCTTACTATATGAGTAAATGATGACTGCCCGCCATCGTTATCTCCCTCACCGAAATCTATAGCATCACCATGGTTGACTATGCGATGAGACGTTTTTTTCCGTCCGCCGTCTGCTGCGGCGTTTACTGTCTCACGCCCCGTATCTGATGCTGCGGCTTCGAGCGCACCATCTCCGGTCTTACTGCCGGCATCCGTGTGTGCGTCTGCCGGGGATTGCACGGTTTCATCTGCGACCATCTTACGCAGCTCTTCTTCACTGTAATAAAAATACGTTATGATGAAGCTCATGACATATGCGATGGCGAGTCCTATGAGATAACAGATGATACTCTCTGCCGCACCTTTCGGTCCGCCCGTCATGACAAAAGCTCCGATAAGCCCCGAAGGTCCCCACGTGGTCGATGCCACCTGCATGAGCATCACAAAAGCTCCGCCAAAGCCTGCACCCAGACCTGCCAGGATAAATGGCTTTCCGAGCGGAAGCGTGACACCATATATCAGCGGCTCTCCAATACCCAGAAAGCCTGCAGGCAAAGCACCTCTTATGACCTGGGTAAGCCGCTTGTTTCCCACTCTTTTTGATTTGATAAGTATAGCTATCGCAGCTCCGACCTGTCCCGCTCCCGCCATGGCAAGTGCCGGGTACAGGGTCACATAACCCAGTTCCTGAAGCTGAACCGAATATAAAGCCACAAGTCCGTGATGCATACCGGCTGCAACAAGAGGCAGAAAACATGCCGATGCTATGAATCCGGTTATTATACGTACCACCGTACTTGTAGACATACATGCCGCGCTGAATGCTTTGACGATCAAAGAAGCGATAAAACCAAATACCGGCATAACGATAAGTATGTAAGGTACAAGTATGATTATCATCGACAATATCGGTGTCAGTATGATATCAAAATTATCGGGCACACGCCTGCGCACATTTTTCTCAACCTGTGCAAGCAGAAAAACACCGAGGATAACCGCCAGTACACCTCCCTTACCTGCACAAAGCACCGAACTGAGCGGAGCCTCCTCATTGTACAGCGACAATATCCTTGCTATGGTATCTATACCCGAAAGTGAAGTGATCATGCCCAGCATACCGCCCAGAATCGGTGTAGCTCCGAAGCGCTCCGCCGCACGATATCCGGCCCATGCATTTATATAAGTCATAAAACTTATATTGATAAGCGTGAGTACGGTATATATAAGCATCCATACCGGTACAGACTCATAATCAGGAACAAACTGTTTTATGAGTGAAGCAAACCCGGCGCACAGTCCTGCCGCTATGATTCCCGGAAGCAGAGGGACAAATATCTCGCCTATTGTTTTCATGAAGGATTTGATTTTGTTTTCCTTCACGCTGTTTTTACTGTTCTCTTTTCGGGTTTTCCGGTTGTCCATGACGGTATCTTCACCTGATACCGGACTTTCCTCACCGGACTTAAATCCCATCTCATGACAGATGTCCGCATATTTCCTGCTTCTGCCGGGTCCGACTACTATCTCATATGAAAGCGGACGGTCATGTACGATTCCCAATACTTCAGGCAGCTGTTTCATCAAATCCACATCAACCGACGCATCGTCAATAACGACAACACGCAGTCTGGTCATACAGTTCGTAACTGCCGAGATATTGGATTCACCGCCCAGATATTCTATTATTTTCCTGACTGTATCCATAATTGTTCCTCAAAGCTAATTTCTTTTATTCCTTAAATTATACTATCTAAGCCGGCAAAATTCAAAGCATTCAGTTGCTGCCGGAAGCTGTTTGTGATGACATTTTTCATCCCCGTTATACTTCCAAAACCGTGAGAATGAGTCCGTAACGGCAAAATTATCGTAAAACATTTGAAATGTTTAGTTATGTATGATATTTTTATGGGGAATGCGTTTACTCAAAGTATAGTAAGGAGGAGACAACTATGGAAAAGCAACTTTATTTTCACCCAATTATTTTGAAGGACCAGAAAAATCTTATTTCGTTTACTTGCACGATACTCAACAACAGTCCTGAAAAAATCGATACACTTGATGCATTGAGAGATGCCATCCGTTCATTCGGTGAAGAGTACGGTTCACTGAACTGCAGCGGAGGATACAAGGGCAACAATCTTCTGAGCTACTACCATCACAAAGAGGACGGCGTTGATAATTTCAAACTGCGTTACATAGACAAAGAAACAGGCCGTGTAGCCAAGGTCATTAATCCGGTCATAGAACCTGATTACATGTTTGACGGAGTAAATCAGATCTACTAAATCCTGACAACAGGGACGGTTCTGACTGACAACATATGTCTGACAACAGGGACGGTTCTGACTGACAATATATTGTCAGTCAGAACCGTCCCTGTTGTCAGACTTGTCAGCCCCCGTTGTCAGGATTTTAATCTCTTCTAAACAGGTCTCTTGTATAAATCTTCTCTTCCACGTCACTCAGGCAATCGTCAAAGCGGTTTGCCAGAATTACATCGCTCTCCTGCTTAAACTTTTCTATGTCATTGACAACCACACTGTTGAAGAAGGTACTGCCGTCTTCCAGTGTCGGCTCATAGATGATTACCGGAATGCCTTTCGCCTTGATACGCTTCATAACGCCCTGAATGGCGGATGCTCTGAAGTTATCGCTGTTGCTCTTCATAGTCAGTCTGTATATGCCGACGGTCTTCGGCTTCCTGGCAATAATGCTGTCAGCGATAAAGTCTTTTCTGGTAGTGTTGGCACTGACTACAGCTTCGATCATGTTCTGCGGTACATCTTTGTAGTTGGCCAGCAGCTGTTTTGTATCCTTAGGCAGGCAGTAACCGCCGTAGCCGAAGGACGGATTGTTGTAATGGCTGCCGATTCTCGGGTCCAAGCCTACGCCCCTGATGATGCACTCGGTATCAAGACCCTTTACCTGTGCGTAAGTATCCAGCTCATTGAAGTATGCAACACGCACTGCCAGATAGGTGTTGGCAAAAAGCTTGATAGCCTCTGCTTCTGTCGGCGGGCAGATCAGGATAGGTATCTCACCGGAAAGAGCTGCGCCGGAAGCACCCGGAACACCGTCCCTTGCAGGAACGCCTGAACGCTTAGCTTCAGTCTCTGCTCCCTCTCTTAACAGCTCAGCAAACATCTCAGCTTCGGCTTTCTGCTCCGGATACGCACCCACAACGATACGGCTCGGATGAAGGTTATCATAAAGAGCCTTGGATTCTCTTAAGAATTCCGGGCTGAAGATGATGTTTGTAATGCCGTACTTTTCTCTGACACTATCAGTATAGCCAACCGGAACTGTAGACTTGATAACCATCAGCGCATTCGGATTGACCTTCATGGTTCTTTCGATGACATCTTCTACCGCAGATGTATCAAAAAAGTTGCCAACATCGTCATAGTTGGTAGGTGCGGCAATGACAACCATATCTGCAGATGCATAAGCAGCATCTCTGTCAGCGGTCGTGGTTAGGTTCAGCTTTCTCTCCCCTGCGTTTGCTTCTCTGAAGAAACGTTCAATCTCATCATCCTGAATCGGGCTGATAAACTTGTTCAGTTTGTCAGCTTTGGCCGGTGTGGTGGTCACTGCTGTGACCTCATGGTTCTGTGCGAACAGAACAGCTAATGACAAACCAACATACCCTACACCTGCTACTGTAATCTTCATTTTGTATCATTCTCCTTTGCTTTTGTTTTCTTCTCTATATTTTCAGACGTTGTAATACTTTTTATACCACCCGGCGAACCGGCGCAGTCCTTCGCGAAGACTGGTTGACGGCTTGAAACCGAAGTCGGCTTCTAATGCTGAGGTATCCGCGAAAGTTACCGGCACATCACCGGGCTGCATCGGAACTAATTTCTTATGAGCTTCAAAGTCATAATCGGCAGGCAGCACTTCTGCTCTTACCAGTTCCTCCGAAAGGATCTGCACAAAGTCCAGCAAATTCTCCGGATTGTTGTTTCCGATGTTGTAAACCGCATATGGCGGCAAAGGCAGTCCGTCCCCGCCATCCATCTTTTCCGGTGCATGCTGCATCACACGCTTCACGCCCTCAACGATATCATCTACATAGGTGAAGTCTCTCTTGCAGTTGCCGAAGTTAAAAATCTGAATAGCCTCCCCCTTCAGCAGCTTATTCGTAAACCCGAAATACGCCATGTCCGGTCTTCCGGCAGGACCGTAAACGGTAAAAAATCTCAGCCCCGTAGACGGGATATTATAAAGCTTGGAATAGGCATGAGCCAGAAGTTCGTTTGATTTCTTGGTAGCCGCATACAGGGACACCGGATTATCCACCTTATCATCAGTGCTGAACGGCACTTTCTTATTGCCGCCATAAACCGATGAGGAAGATGCATAAACCAGATGCTCCACAGGATAATAGCGGCAGGCTTCCAGAATGTTATAAAAGCCTATAATGTTAGACTCAATGTACACATCCGGGTGGTCGATGGAATAACGCACACCTGCCTGTGCAGCGAGGTTCACCACCACATCAAACTTATACTCAGCGAATGTCTTATCCACCAGTGCCTTATCCGCAAGATTGCCTTTGATGAAAATCCACTTGCTGTCCGGGTACTGCTCTGCCATTCTATTTATTTCCGACAAGCGGTACTCCTTCAATGACACCTCATAGTAATCATTGCAGCTGTCAAAGCCTACGATGTTCACCGGATCAACGCTTCTCAGCAGTTCCATTACCAGATTGGCTCCGATAAATCCCGCAGCACCGGTTACAAGAATGGTCTTGTTCTTAAGTTCTACATTGTTTGAAAGCATGACTTATTCCTTTCAAAGTCTCACACCATCTGCGGTATGACAGATATGTGCACTGTATTTTCCTTTTAGGTTCGGGAAGGCTTCGAGGTATTCCCTCTCAACCTGCTCCAGGACCTCTTTCTCATAAGCGGGGTCGATCAGTGCCATACAGCAGCCTTTAAACCCGGAACCGGAAAAACGTCCGCCGTAGATACCTTTTGTATAGGTCATGATTTCAAAAAGCCTAATGAGCTCCGGTGACCCGGTCTCCCAGTTTTCAATCGTGCTCCTTCCGCTTTCAAAAGAAATCTGTCCGAAAGACTCTATATCTCCCCTTCTCCATGCTTCGGCTCCGGCTTCCACCCTTTTATATTCCGCATACCAGTGCTCTGCCCTTTTTGCCCAGCTTACAGGGAGTTTATCCTTATATTTCAGATACACCTCGTAAGGCACATCTCGGAGATTCGTTTCTTCTAATTTCCCGTATGGCATACCGGCAAATTCCATCAGTGCGTAGGCAGCACATCGGCATTCGTCCACCCGCATGTTGAACTTTTCGGAAGCCAGATTTTTCTCAAGCCCCGAGAAGAAAAGCACAATCTCATAAGACTTCATCTTCTTCGGTGCAGAAATCAACTCGAAGCTATCATCCTTCGTATCCAGATAAAGAAGCTTGTCTTTCCGGCAGTATAACTCACAACACTGGTCAAGCTTCCCGCTGGAAACACCCACATATCTGTTTTCTGCTTCATTGGAAATGGCGATCATCTCTTCCTGTGTAAGGCTGATGTTATTAAGACTTGCCAAGGCAGAGAGATAGGTAATAATGACTGCAGCCGAGGATGAAAGTCCTCCGATAGGCAGTTCTCCGTCTATAACGGCACACAGTCCCATCCGCAGCGGATATCTGGCATTAAGCGCAATGGTCGCACCCCTTAAATGATCTGCCCAGTCGTTTTCCTTTTCCTGCGGAACCTCCAGCACATGCCACTGGGCGCGTTTCGGAAACTGCATGGATCTGATTTCAACCACACCGTTTCGTTTCGGGCCATAGGCAATATAGATGCCCTTGTCTATCGCAAAGCCGGTGATCTTACCGAGGTTGTGGTCTGTGTGTGCACCGACAGGACAAACACGATACGGAGTGAAAGCCACACTTTGAGGGCCTTTTCCGTAAGTCTCAATAAACGCATCAAAAGAACGGGTTCTGGCACCGACAGACGTATAACCAACCGTTGTCTGATTGGAGAGGCTGTCTGTTTTTTCCTCGATGGCTTCTTTCGTGCGACCGTCAAGCGGCAGCCCGGCATCATCAGGAATCAGCCAGTTCTTCCCGTCTTTCTTTGCTCCTATGATTCTATTGTTTCGGCAAAGAGCGGTAACCCGGCGCTCCGTCACCTGCCACTTTTCCGCTGTCTGCCTGACATCTAGATAGTTCATTTGGCATTAAAATCCTCCGCAAAAATACCTTTATACTTTAACAGAAAGTGCCCTTGTATGTCAATGTATTATTATGATAATGCCTTGTTGAATCATGATTGCATTTTGACAATAATTAGCTGACAATAGGGACGGTTCTGACTGACAACATGTTGTCAGTCAGAACCGTCCCCGTTGTCAGCCTTTCAGACCGCCCATCTTTTTATAAATATCACCACGAACCCCGGCAAGCAAAGTCGTCACCACGATGATCTTGCCGTTTACCACCGTATATACGATTCGATTCTCACCAATGCGCATACGAAAATAGACACTCTTTTTCCCCTGTATCCTTTTGACATCTACCGACTCAGGATGATCTCCGAAAAGGAGTTCTCGCATATTTGCTTCATATTTCCGGCGAACATCCTCATGCGTGTTCAGAAACTTGTCTGCGGCTTTCGTGTAGAGAATCTCGTAGGGCCGGGATTGTTCTGTTTTATTTCCCATAATGTCGTTCCTCTTATTCTGTCGCAAACCTTCTGACTGTGCTGATTTGAAGATCATCATCCGAAAGACCTTCAATTTCATTCAGAATTTCTTCTGTTTCCTCTGCACTTGCATTCTCCACGTTTACAGTCAAACGATAGAACGGATCTTGTTTCATCTTTTTAACATATTCGCTCAATGCTTCGGTAATGACATCTGTAACCGTCATATTGAAAACAGATGCCACAGTTTTGATATCAAGAATCCGGTTTTCATCCAGTTTGAAGTTCATAGCTTTTACTGCCATAGTATTCACCTCCGAAATCACTTCACTAATAGTATATTCCGTAAAGTCCGTAAAGACAATATTGTTGGTAAATCTTTTTGAAAATTTTTATGAACCCTCTTCTTCATCCACAGACACAGTGCCGTAGAAAGCACGTGTTGTCAACACATTCGATAGCTTAAAAATCGATTATTCGACAAACATTCTGATACACCCTGCTCCGTAGCATCCGTTGTTTTCCTTACACCTGCAAATGCAGACTCCCAAGCTTACCCTTTTGGCAGATATTCTCATTGATTTCTCCGCGCTTAGAGCGTATAATAGATGTTGGAAATTATGAATTTCTGATTTTCCAATAGCAAAGGAGTTAATTATCTATGTTAGCAGAACTTCGCGTCAGATCCCAGATCACAATTCCAAAGGAAATCATCACCACACTTGGTTTATCAGAAGGTGATAAACTCGATGTATTTGAAAAAGACGGCATGATTTGTCTTATGCCTGTTGTTGTCTACCCCAAAAAAGTAGTTGATACTCTCCGTGTCGAAATCTCTCATGTTAAAGACCGTTTGAACAAAGGTGAACAGCCTGTATTCGACAGTATTGATGCCCTGTTTAACAGCCTTGAGGAGGATTAATGGCGCTGCAACTAACCTTTACCGACAAATTTCAAAAACACTACAAAACACTCACCGCCACTGAAAAGAAACAGCTTCAAAACAAGCTGAGACTCTTGACCGAAAACCCGTTACACCCTTCTCTTCGAACAAAGCGGATACAAGGTACAACAGATCTTTTCGAATGCAGCGTTAACATGGACATTCGCATCATCTGGTATTACGAAGGTGATACGATGATTATCCTCGTTGACGTAGGTCACCACGATATTCTGAAACAATACTAAACATCAAAGGGAGCGATCAGACTCCCTTTTTTCACACATCAAACATTTATCTCTCCCGTTTAATACCGGTCGGAAGAAATAACTGCAGCCTTGATAATATACGCAGGCTGTGCACCGACAAACCTTGCTTTCATCGTGCCGCCGTCTTCAATGACAACGGTCGGCGTGCTTCTGACAAGATATTTTTCCACTCTCGGGTCTTCGCTTGTATGGCATGGGATTCTCCTTATTCATAAAAAATTCAAAATAGATATTCTCGGTCTGTATCGGCAAAAGTAATACTTTTTGTTATACTACTGCTATGAATAAAACAATCTCAGGCATTGCTGTCGAGTGGGACGACAACAAGAATTCCATCAACCCCTTGTATGTTGTTTACACGATGCGCGGTGAGGCCGCTCGAATCATTTCCGCCCGTACTTCTCCATCGTCGACGTTGTCGGAGTGCTGACCGAGCAACCCGATGTACGTCACGTCGCCAAATACTGGAGCGTATTAAAAACCCGACTCAAAAAAGAAGGATCCGAGTTGACTACAAATTGTAGTCAACTGAAAATGAAAGCCGCTGACGGCAAACGATACAAAACCGACGTGGCCAACACGGAGCAAGCGTATCGGCTGCCGGTGATGATAGCACCGCCGATGATCTAAGGCTGTGATATCTGATGGTGAAAAATCACCATAATTAATCATAAAGTGGTTTTTAAGATAATTCACTCGACTATAATAGGATTTAATAGTCACATGTTTAAATTGGTGTTTCATATAAATATCAAAAAATTCATTATTAGTCATATGCGTCTCCCCCTCCCTCTGTGCAACCAGTGATTTGTCTTTCGTGTTTTGATTGTTTTGAGATATCTGTGATATGTGTAATATATAATGAATTTTGTGTTTTGTCAATATTATTTCACAAATTTCACCAAAATTCTTTACACTGCAAAAATTTAAGGCTATACTGTAAAAAAGATATTAGGAAGAAGTTCAAAAATTGGCGGTTGAACATCCCTGCCCTATTTTACCGATACCGCACCGGAATGAGGAGTATTATGGCATATTTAGATACATTTGAACTGATAAGTGACAAGAAAAAACCATATATTACAGTTAGAGAAAGATCTATCACTTTTTCAAAAACAGCAATAGAATTACTTAAATATACGCCATATGTACATATGTATATTGATAAAAAAGGAAAAAAAGTTGCTTTTCAAGCAACTGAATATGATGAAAACACTATAGCTTTTTATAACGAACCCAAAGAAGGTCGCCCGGTATATGTAAGAATATCAGATAAAAACAAAGCAAAATTGTTATTGGATCTTGCCGGAGAAAAAGGAACTGAAAAAGGAATCCGATTTTATGGAGAGTATATAGCTGATGAAAATGTGATAGGTTTTGACTTGTCCAAACCTGTTAAAAAAGATTAACATAATTATCACAAATTGACACTTATGTTTTGCGTAGAAAGATAGGGTATCACATGGAACTTTCAACTACAATAAAAACGAATGATGAATTGGAATTTGTAATATTCTGTATTGAAAATATAGCATTGAGGCATGGCTTAAACGCGAGCAATGTTTACGCTACAATTAAGGATAATTCCGCGGATCTTATTCATAAATACATTGTTCCAGGTTATGAGTTCCTTCATACTCAGGACAAGGACTATATATTAGATGATATTGAAGAAGCAATAAAACAGCAAAGGAT
>JAUNOA010000028.1 GCA_030531245.1 Lachnospiraceae bacterium | reverse complement strand
CGGTTTAAGATTTACTGAATAGTTCTGATGACGTGCCCTTCCTGTATCCAGTTCCATAAAGGGGTATATTGGCTCATAGCTGATTCCTATGATCTTTATTGATCCAATACATTTGAATTGTAGCATACTACCGTTCGGTAGTCAACATGAAAATAATAGTCCATCAAATAATAATACCTGCAGAATCCATTCTGAAAATCTGCAGGTAATTTTTTTAATCTTTATTGTTCGAACTCGTCTTTTCTTCCAGTTCCAGCATAAACCGGTCAAAGTCTGAGAGGAAGAGGCGGTCCTGAATGACGCGATACTTCTCAAATTCTGTTTCTGCATGCAGCTTGGCGATTTCGGCCGATACCTTTCCCGCATCCCGCAGCAGACCATATTCGAACATCTGGATAAAGCTGTTCAGACGGCTTTCCCAGTCCTGCATGGTAAGCGGAATATGACGCAGAGTCATGCTCTCCGCAAAATCCAGATAAGCAGATACCATACGGTTCAGCTGCTGCATTTCCTGTTCGGAAAGATAGTTCTTAGCAACTGCTACATCACTTTTCTTGATCTTACCATTCGGTGCGTCTGCCCAGGTGGTCAGGCCCATATGCTCTTTCTCGGCATTTGCACGCTCTACGATCAATTCCGCAGCTGTATGACCATGAATTGCAAAGTGCATCTTATTCTGCACAGTTGCATAGAAACGCTTCGTTGCAGCTGCATTCAGATCGTAATCAACAGCCGTAGCATACAGATCGGTGACCTTCTGGTAAAATTTGCGTTCACTGGCACGTATCTCGCGGATACGCTCCAACTGTTCATCAAAGTACTTTTCGGTCAGATAGGTGCCATTTTTCAAACGGGTATCATCCATGACCCAGCCCTTGATGGTATAGTCCTTCACAATGCCGTTCGCCCACTTACGAAACTGAACAGCACGCTCATTATTCACCTTGAAACCAACGGCGATAATCATCTGCAGATTATAGTGGGCAACCTCGCGGCTTACCTGGCGGTTGCCTTCGGTTTGAACTATTAAGTATTTCTTAATAGTTGCCGCAGGATTCAATTCTGAATCGTCGTATACTTTCTTGATATGCTGATTGATAGCCGCAACGCTTACGTCATACAGCGTAGCCATCATCTTCTGGGTCAGCCAGATGTTTTCATCTTCATAGCGCATCTCGATGCTGTCCGGCTGGTCCCCGATGGAGGCCACATAGGTCAGATATTCTGCTGCACTGGAACGAATGGTGATTTCATTTTTGTTTTTAGCCATAGTTTATACATCCTGTCACGATGGTATGATTCGGAACAATGCGGTCGCTCCTCGAAAACAGAAAAGAAGAGGACGCCTTTTCGGGTGCGCCTCTTCCGGCGTCTAAAGTATCAGTGTGCTCTGCTTCTGCGCTTGTTTCCTACGCCATTTTTACGCCATTTCGGCATGGACCTACATAGGAAAATATGAACTTATGATATGGTGGGTTGTGCGAAAAATCGCGTAAAATCAGGCTTTATCGACAATTATCAGGTTATATGGAGATATGAAAACAGGCTCGGTTGTCACTATACCCAGTTTCATGATTTAACCTCTTTTGATTGTTTCTTCAGAATAAAGAACCCGGCTATCGCCAGAGCGATGCAGATGACTGCTACCAGCTGGCTGACCCTGATACCGGTATCTCCTATCATAAGCGAGTCCGAACGCAAACCTTCCACGATACTTCTTTCAAGCCCGTAAAGGCCCAGATAGAAACAGAATACTTCCCCATGGAATGACTTGCGTCTCTGCATCCAGAGCAGAAATAAAAACAACAGAAAACACCACAGACTTTCAATAAAGAAGGTAGGAGTAGCCTGAATGTAATCAACCCCGTTGATTGAAAGCAGATGCTCCAGATGATCCGCACCGATCATATTCGGGTTGACCTTCTCGAGTCTCAGCTGCATGGCCAGAAGTCCGTCGGTATATTTGCCGAATGCCTCCATGTTGAAGAAATTGCCCCATCTTCCCATTGCCTGTGCAAGAGCCAGTTGTGGGATCATCGTATCTATCATCTGAAAAAAATTCTTTTTCTTCATCGTACAGAAGATAATCAGAGCTCCTACAGCAAATATGATCGTTCCGTATATGGCAAGTCCTCCGCTTCGAAGATTGAATATCTCAGCAATATGGTCCTTGTAATAATCCCACTGGAAGACTACATAGTAAACTCTCGCACCGATTACTCCGGATATGACCCCGATGATTATATAGTCTGTATAATCATCTTCTTTCTGACCTGTCCTTCTTGCTTCCTTCCATGTAAGGAGCAGTCCTATTATTATCGCGAGTCCAATGATAATACCGTAAAATGCGATGCTGAAATTACCTATGTAAAAACAGTTTTTTAAATTTTCAATATATATCCCGAGATTGGGAAATCCTACATCAAACATAGCTTGCATTATACCATAAAAAAACTTAAGGATGCAATCAATATGCATCCTCTTCGTTCATACGGCCTCCTGTCGCAACCATTTCATTGTATTCCTGCTCATCAAGTATCTCATCAAATGCTTCCGATACGATATCATATTCTTCATCCGACCCAATATTTTCAAGATGCGGCTCACCGTTTTCATCTTCTGAATATCTGTAAAGATAAACCTCTGAATCATCATCCCCGCCTTCAGGCATAACGGCGATATACTCGCGGTCGTCATTGCCGGCCTCAAAAATCATCAGTACTGTACATTCAATAGTTTTTCCGTCATCAAGTTCAATAGTAACTGTTGTTTCGTTGTCCATAACGTCCTCCAAAGTTTTAACTGATTCATTTATGAATATAACACGCATTTCACCCGTATGCAATTTATAATTTTGTGTTTTATTTGATACATTCTTCTATGAAAACAGACCTTGACACAAGATGTTTTTTATACTTCCTGCTGTAACATATACGCAGCTTGTATTTGGCCCTTGTCATGGCAACATAAAAGGCCCTGCGTTCCTCCTCGACAGTTTCCTCCGAATAGGATCCTGCACCGGGAATTACACGGTCATTGGCATCTATTATCCAAACCTCCTCGAATTCAAGTCCCTTGGACTTGTGAAATGTCATCAGATTGATACCGTTCAGTCCCCTGTCCATCATAAGGCCTTCAAACTGCCATGGCTGAGCATTGTTCCTGTGAAGCACGGCTATTTTCCCTGCCGCACGTCCTTCTTTAATACTTTTTCCTATCTCGTCAGCTATATAGCTATACTCTTCTTTTGCATCGCTGAATTCCAGAATCCTGACTTCTCCGCCTCTTCCTTTAGCGGATACTATATTTTTATCAAATCTGCGTACATTGTGTCTTATCAGGCGCATTGCCACTCCGGTAATCTCCTCCATGGACCTGTAATTGACATCCAGTATGACCTTCTCGGTTCCCGGATAATCTTTTTCAAATCCCAGCATAATCCCCGGATCTGCTCCCCTGAATGCATATATACTCTGATCGTCATCGCCGACCGCAGTAAGATTCACCCGGCTGCACGGCGGCGCGATAAGCCGTAATATCTCATACTGAAGCCTGTCGATATCCTGAAACTCATCAACAAGTACCCACCTGTACTTCTTTCTTATCTGTTTACAGATATCCTCTCTTTCTCTCAGAAGCTCTGCTGTCAGTTCAAGCATCTCGTCAAAGCGTATCTTATCCTGTGATTCATCATCGAAAATATAGTTGCGTGCCAGCTTTCCGTATGCTGTTTTAAGCACTTTATAAAAAACAGAATGAAAGGTTCCGAACACAACTTTATCGGCACCAATGGTGCCGGTGTTCAAAAACCTTTCTTTCATCTCTTCTGCAGCCGCCCTTGAAAATGTCATAACAAGAACACTCTCAGGAGCTGCATGCAGGTCATCGATTATGTATTTTATCCTGTGCGTCAGAACCGTCGTTTTGCCGCTTCCCGGTCCCGCAACAATCAGAAGCGGTCCTTCCCCGTAGCGTATAGCCCGGTTCTGATTTACATTGAAATTTTTATCCTTCAAGTTTTCTTATTCCGGCCTCTATTCTTGTTATCGATTCTTCCTTTCCGAGCACATCCATTATTTCGGTTGCACCCGCAGGTGTCATCTGTTTACCTGACAATGCCGTACGAATCGGCCACATAACAAACCCGGTCTTATACTCATGCTCATCGGCAAACTTTTTAAGGATCTCAAACAATGCATCATTTGAATAATCCTCCTGAACCTGAAGGATCGGGAGCACATCCCTAAGAAGCTGAAGCGATGACTGTGCATCTGTCTTCATTTTTTTATGTGTATACATTTCTACATCGTATTCCGGAACCGCTTCAAAGAAATCAATATGTCCGGAAATATCAGGCAGCTTTTCAATACGTGTCTTGACCATTCCCGCTATCTTTCTGTAGTCAAGCGGCTTTGTTATGACTGCTTTGATGTAAGGCTCTGCGAGCTCGTAAAAACGCTCATCATCCATAGCCTTGATATACTCTCCGTTCATCCACCCCAGCTTTACCATATCAAAAACAGCCGGTGATTTTGAGATGTGTCTGTAATCAAAAATCTCAACAAGTTCATCCAGTGAAAAGATTTCCCTGTCACCTTCAGGAGACCATCCCAGCAAAGCAACGAAATTAACCACTGCTTCCGGAAGATATCCCTGCTCCACCAGATCCTCAAATGAAGAGTGTCCGCTTCGTTTGGATAATTTCTTATGTGTCTCATCTGTAATTGTCGGACAATGTATGTATGCCGGGACATCCCATCCGAAAGCATCATACAGTCTGTTGTACTTCGGTGAGCTTGATAAATACTCGCATCCCCGCACCACATGAGTGATTCCCATAAGATGATCATCTACGACATTGGCAAAGTTGTAAGTCGGAAATCCGTCCGATTTGATGAGTACCATATCGTCAAGCTCCGAATTATTTACACTGATGTCCCCATAAAGCTCATCATGGAATGTAGTAACACCCTCTGTGGGGTTGTTCTGTCTGATAACATATGGCATACCGGCATCCAGATTGGCTTTCACTTCTTCCGGAGTCAGTGACAGACAATGCTTGTCATAAACCATGATTTCCTCACCGTTAACTGTCTTCTTCAGTGAATTAAGTCTCTCTTCTGTGCAGAAACAGTAATATGCCTCTCCTTTCTCAACGAGTTTTCTGGCATATTCCAGATATATACCGCTTGCCTGACGTTCAGACTGAACGTATGGTCCTACCGGGCCTCCGATGTCCGGGCCTTCATCCCATGTAAGTCCTGTAAGGCGCAATGTATTGTATATGATTTCTTCTGCGCCTTCATAATATCTTTCCTGATCTGTGTCCTCCATACGGAGAAGATAATCTCCGCCTTCATGCTTTGAAATAAGATATGCATATAATGCGGTCCTTAAATTTCCGACATGCATTCTGCCTGTCGGTGACGGTGCGTAACGTGTTCTTACTTTATTCATGTCCGGCCTCTTTTCTCTGATTTATAAGTCTTTTGGTAACAAACAAAAATGCCCATATAAAAATCGGTATGATCAAATCGCAAAGCAGCAATCCCATTATAATACTTTTGTCCGCGCCTGCAAATGCACAGATAAGTGTTGCCAGTATCATCACCACGAGAATAATCACAACCAGTACTGCAACAATTCTGACCCATTTAGGCCTTGTATTTTTCTTTTCATTCATCGGATTCGTCCTCCTCAAGAAGCGTCTCCCATTCTTCCAGAAGTTTCTCAAGCTTCGATTCATTCACATCCAGCTGTTTCTGAAGTTCTCCGAGTCTGACAGGGTTGGTCTGATTCTCAGTTTTATCAAATTCAGCCTCGATCTCCTGTACTTCCTTCTCAAGTTTATGTATTTCCTCTTCTATTCTTTCTATCTTCTGCATTCTTCTTTTCTTCTCCGCCGCTTTCTGTTTTGAAGCTTTCCAGTCCGATGCTCCGTTCGAAGAATTATCTTTTTTCTTTTCAAAAAGAGCGTTGTCACTTCCAGAAGCCACTCCCTTATAGGTTTCCATAGCTTCCCGTTTCTCCAGATAATAATCATAATTGCCGATATAATTGAGAAGCTTCTCATGAGTCAGATTCAGTATCCTGTTCGCAGTTCTGTTGATGAAATATCTATCGTGAGACACATAAAGTACCGTCCCTTCAAAATCACGGACAGCATCCTCAAGTATCTCCTTACTCATTATATCAAGGTGGTTGGTAGGTTCGTCAAGGATCAAAAGATTCGCGCGGCTCAGCATAAGCTTTGCCAGACTTACCCTTCCTACCTCGCCGCCTGAAAGATCTCCTATTCTCTTGAAAACTTCATCTCCGGTAAACATGAACGCTGCAAGCAGATCACGTACCTCCGTGTTGTTCATATTCGGATAATCATCCTGGATTTCATCGAATATGGTCTTATTCCTGTCAAGAATCTGATGTTCCTGATCGAAATATGCGATTTCCACACCTGTACCAAAAGTGATTTTCCCATTTGTCGGAGTCACTCCGCCGGTGAGCATCTTAAGTATCGTAGTTTTTCCGGTTCCGTTATCTCCTATTATGGCAACGTGTTCTCCTCTTTTCAGTTCGAACTGAAGATCTCTGAAAAGCGTCTCCCCGTCATCAAAGGTCTTTCCCAGATTCTCCACTGTCAGGACATCTTTTCCGCTCGCTGCAGTCTGAATGAACTTAAGATACATATCTGTACGTTCCTGCACGGGCTTTTCAAGTCTGTCAATCTTTCCGAGCATTTTCTTTCTGCTTTCGGCTCTCTTTATGGATTTCTCACGGTTGAAACTCTGCAGTTTCTCAATAACTTCTTCCTGATGTCTGATGGTCTCCTGCTGTTTGATATATGCTTTCACACGGGCATCATACAGCATCTTTTTCTTTTCGGCATATTCGGTATAATTTCCCGTAAACGTTTCGACATGTCCCATATCTATGTCGATTACCTTATTTACTATTCTGTCAAGGAAATACCTGTCATGACTTACTATGACCACTGTACCGTAATAATTCGTCAGATAGGTCTCAAGCCACTCTATACTGGACAGATCCAAATGGTTTGTAGGTTCATCCAGAAAAATGATATCTGGTTGTGAAATCAGTATCTTTCCCAGAAACAATCTGGTCTTTTCGCCTCCTGACAGCATCCTCACTTGTTTACCGAATTCTTCTTCGGCAAACCCCAGTCCTTTCAGTATACCTGTAACACGGCTTCTTGCTTCATACCCGTCAGCCATTTCATATTCATGAGTCAGTCTTGAATATCTTTCATACAGCTTTTCAAGCTCTTCTCCTTCGGCATGCTTCATATCATCCTGAACCGACAGAAGAGCTTCCTCCAGTCTGATAACCGGCTCGATTATCTTCATCATCTCTGCTATCACTGTATCATCGCTGTCGATATCATTGATCTGTTTAAGATAGCCTGATGTAACGCCTGCAGGCATCGTAACGGTTCCGCTGTCGGGCGGTTCGGTTCCCGTAAGCATATCCAGAAGTGTAGTCTTCCCCGCTCCGTTATTACCTACTACCGCCACCTTTTCGTGTGCATTAATAAGAAGCGACGCATCTTTAATGATAACGTCGCTTCCGTAAGCTCTATTGATTTTTGAACATGAGAGTATCATTTACTGGTCTGCATATGTATCGAAATAGCCCTGAATGAATACTATCGGTGTACCCTTGTCACCCGAACCGGAAGTCAGATCACTGAGAGACCCTATAAGATCCGTCAGCCTGCGGGGTGTTGTTCCCTCGGATTTCATCTGACCCACCATATCCTCACCATGTTGTTTTTTGATTGCCGACTTCATCGCATCCTGAAGATCGCTTCCCTGCAGATCCTTAAAATCATTATCCGCAAGATACTTCAGTTTAAGCTCATTTGGTTTTCCTTCCAGTCCGTCCGTATATGCAGGACTAACAACCGGATCTGCAAGTTCCCATATCTGTCCTACCGGATCCCTGAATGCACCGTCACCGTAAATCATGCAGTTCATCCTGACACCGGTTGCATCTGCAAGCGATGCCTGAAGTTCTGCTACGAATTTATCACAGTCCCGCGGGAAAAGCTTTACAGAATCTTCCGTTGCTTTATTTGAACCGTAAAGTCCGTATGCTTTGTTGTATCCGCTTCCGTTTACGGATTCATTTAATATATCCGACATCGTAAGAACTTTTTCTGCTCCTGCTGCCAGAAGTCTTCTGCGTGATCTCTCTCTTGAATGGATATCACAACAAAGAATATTCTTCGTATATCTGAGGATTGCTCTGCAGTCATTTGCAAAAATGAATACCGGCTCGCATCCTTCTGCCCTGAATAGTTCGGAATAAAACTCTACATAATCAACTCCGGTGAAGGGATGCTTCTGATAACCGAATATTTCACGATATTGTTTCTCATCCAGCACATCTGAATACGGATTGACATTTTTTTCATCAAGAAGGTCTTCATCAAACAGATGATTGCCTACTTCATCAGCAGGATAGCTGAGCAGAATATAGGCTTTCTTGAATGCCTTCGCAAATCCTTTAAGACATACCGAGATTCTGTTGCGGCTCAGAATAGGGAATATGATACCAATCTCATCACATCCGAATTTTGCTTTACAGTCAGCTGCTATATCATCCGTACTTGCATAATTACCCTGTGTACGTCCGAGAACCGCTTCTGTTACAGCGACAATATCCTTCTCGTGGAAGGTTACCTTTTCGTTTTCTCCGACTGCTACGATAGCGTCTGTAACTACTTTAACAAGATCATCACCCTGTTTTAAAACAGGACATCTGACACCTCTTGAAACTGTTCCGACTGTTCTCATTTTTTTCCTTTCCCGATTTATCGATATATATTATGCAGGTTTAATCTGTCATTATGACTGTATCATGATACAATAAATAACAAATGTTATTCGTCATATCCTTTTTTAATAACTAAACCAACAGCAAACTATATAATTTTAGGTCATGCATCCGGTCAAGTCAAGCTTGACAAACAATAAATAATTATAGAAAATTTACATTATGAACAATAAAGTGCAAAATATATTCTTTGATTTTGACGGAACACTGGTAGACACAGGTCCCGGAATCCTCAAAGCCACTCATTATGCCCTCCTGAAATACGGAATCGAGGAAAATGACGAGTCAAATCTCCGCCGTTTTGTCGGTCCTCCGCTGGCAGAGGCATTTGCGGAGCATTATGGGTTTTCTTCCAGGGATTCTGTCCTGGCTGTTCTGAAATTCCGTGAATACTATCTTGAAACCGGTTGGACAGAATGCGGTATATATCCGCAGGTTGAAGACATGCTTTCTTCGCTTCGTGATTCAGGCAGACGACTCATAATCGCAACCGGCAAACCGGAGGATCTTGCCGTAAAAATCGCCCGTCGGTTCGGTATAGACCATTATTTCGATGTCATACGCGGTGCATATGTAGACGAGGAAGGTGAACACCGCACCGATAAAAAGGAAATCATCACGAGTATTACCGATGATCTTAACATTACCGATTTCTCGTCCTGCATCATGGTAGGCGACCGTGCCAATGACATAACCGGAGCACACAGATCCGGAATCAAAGCCATCGGTGTACTTTGGGGATATGGCTCCGAAAAAGAATTAAGCGGAGCCGGCGCCGATTACTCGGCCGCCACTCCGCCTGATGTATCCGAAATGATCATCAACGATCTTCTCTGAAATATGCCAGTCCCAGACTTGCCGGGGGCTGGTTTTCTTTTTTGTTTCGTGTCGAAACCACTACCAGTACGACTATAGTTACTACGTAAGGCAGCATCTTAATAAGTTCCTGCGCACTCATGCTAAGATTCGGAATGTAGTTCTGAACGATCAGCAGTGCACCGAAAATAAAGGATCCGATAATGCTGATATCCGGCTTCCACATTGAGAATATTACCAGTGCCACAGCCAGCCAGCCTCTGTCTCCGAAGCCGTTGTTCGACCATACTCCGTATGCATAATCCATGATATAGAACAGACCACCGAGTCCGGCGATAATACTTCCTATACAAGTCGCAAAATATTTATACTTTGTTACGCTGATTCCCGCAGCATCAGCCGTTGCCGGATTCTCACCTACTGCTCTGAGATGAAGTCCGACTCTGGTCTTCTTAAGCACAAAAGCAGCTATAAGCGCAATGATAATCGCCAGATATGCGAGGAAACTGTATGAGAATATTAACTCTCCTACTACTCCGAGACTTGATGCAAACGGCAGTTTTGCCTTGAAGTAGTTTGCTGTCGCTGTAAGGTTGATTGACGGTACATCCGCACCTGAAAGCTTAATGAGTGAGCCCCCGAAAAAGTTACCGACACCTACACCGAATGTTGTAAGTGCAAGACCCGTTACGTTCTGGTTGGCTCTGAGTGTAACTGTCAGGAAACAGTATATAAGACCCATCATAAGCGACATCAGTATCGAACAGACAAGAGGTATGATGATTGCCAGAGCCGGATTGATATTTTCCGGTCCGACTGAATTCTCATAAAGAAAAGCTCCTATTACTCCTCCGATAGCTCCTGTATACATAATACCAGGAATACCAAGATTTAAGTTTCCGGATTTCTCCGTAAGGATTTCTCCTGTTGCTCCGAACAATAGAGGTATGCCCTGTATTATGGCACGCTGTATGAACATTATCATGCTGCTACCTCCTTTTCTGATTTACGAAATACAATCTTATAGTTGATAAAGAATTCGCATCCGACAATAAAGAAAATAATTATTCCGGTAATAATATCCGCAAATGAAAGATTCAGGTTGAACATTGTCGCAATCTCACCTGCACCTTTCTGGAGGAAGCAGATAATGAAGGCTGTAAGAACCATCCACAGCGGATCAAATTTTGCCAGCCAGGAAACCATGATGGCCGTAAATCCGTTACCGCCTGCCGTATCTTTTGTAATCGTATGATCCTGTCCCGATACCAGCAGGAATCCGGCGATACCACATATAGCTCCCGAAAGGATCATGGTTCTGATGATTACTTTCTTAACATCTATACCGATGTATCTTGCGGTATTCTGCGATTCACCGACTACGGAAATCTCGTAACCGTGTTTTGTCTTATTCAGATAAATCGCAACCAGAATAGTGATAACTGCAACAATTATAACATTTATCAGATATGCATTATGTCCTATTGAAGGAATCCATCCTTCCTGAGTCTTCTGATTAATGATTCCGATCTGGCCTGAACCCTTCGGCACTGACCACTCAAGTACAAAATATCCTATCAGCTGGATTGCAACATAGTTCATCATAAGCGTGAACAGTGTTTCGTTTGTGTTGCTTTTTGCTTTAAAGAATGCCGGAATAAATCCCCACACTGCACCTGCCAGAATTGCTGCAACTATCATCATGATAAAAAGAACCGGTGTCGGAACTTTTCCTCCGAGTTTGAGCATCACTACCGCTGTGGCAAATCCGCCGATAAGTACCTGACCTTCGGCACCGATATTCCAGAATCTCATACGGAAGGCAGGTGTAATGGCAACCGCAATAATGAGCAGCATAGCCGTCTTCTGAATCAGTGCCCAGATTCTTCTTGTTGTTCCGACCGCACCGTCTATCATTGTAAGATATACGTCTATAGGATTAAGCTTGGTAAGAAGAAGTGTGATAATACCCGAAACTATAAGCGCCAGTATAACTGCAATTATTCTGATTCCGAATCTCTTCCACCATACGGGCGTATCTTTTCTTGAAATATGAAACAAAGGCTCTTTGTGCGTTTTATTGTTCATTTCTACGTACCTCCTTTGTCATCAATAATCCTATTTCTTCCTTGGAAGCAGTTCTGGCATCAACTATACCGGTAACCGTTCCTGAACCAATAACAAGTATCCTGTCACATAATCCAAGGAGAACATCCAGATCCTCACCGACAAAAATTACGGCCACACCCTGTTCTTTCTGCCTGTTGAGGAGATTATATATAGTGTATGAAGAATTGATATCAAGTCCTCTTACCGGATAAGCTGCCATAAGTACTTTGGGTGCTGCGGCGATTTCACGTCCGACCAGTACTTTCTGGACATTACCTCCCGAAAGACGTCTGACAGGTGTATTGATATTCGGAGTAACGACCTGAAGTTCTTCGATGATTTTTTCCGCAAGCTCCTTCGGTTCTTTCTTGCTGAGGAAAAGACCCCTTCCTTTTTTGTAGCTTCTCAGAAGCATGTTATCGGTCGTTCCCATTGTTGCGACAAGTCCCATACCCAGACGGTCCTCGGGAACAAATGAAAGTCTAATTCCCAGTTCTCTGATCTGCATAGGAGTCTTGTCTCTGAGAAATTCGATTTCTCCTGTTTCCGGAACGATATACTGGACACCTCCTGTTACCATAGGCTGAAGTCCCGCGATAGTCTCAAGCAGTTCTCTCTGTCCGCTTCCGGCTATGCCCGCAATACCGAGAATTTCTCCTGAATTTGCCGTAAATGTAACGTTATCAAGCACCTTAAGTCCTTCGATATTCATACAGTTCAGATGCGCAACAATAAGTCTCGGTTCCGGATTGACAGGATCGGTTCTGTCGATATTGAGTACAACTTTCTGTCCGACCATCATTTCTGTCAGTTCACTTTCACTGGTCTCATCCGTTATAACGGTTCCGATATACTCTCCCTTTCTAAGTACAGCAACCTTATCGGATATCTCCAGCACCTCATGCAGTTTATGGGTTATAATGACAACTGCCTTGCCGTCTTCCTTCATCCTTTTTAAGATTGCAAAGAGCTTTCTTGTCTCCTGAGGAGTAAGAACAGCCGTCGGCTCGTCAAGCATGAGAATATCCGCACCCCTGTAAAGAACCTTGATTATTTCCACCGTCTGCTTTTCCGAAACAGACATTTCATATATTTTTTTGTTCGGATCAATATCAAATCCGTACTGCTCACTGATCTCCTTGATCCTCTGTGCAGCTTTCTTTATATCATAACCATCTGTGTCCTTAAGACCCAGAATGATATTTTCCGTAGCCGTAAAAACATCAACAAGCTTAAAATGCTGATGTATCATACCGATTTTGTATTCAAATGCATCCTTTGGAGATTTGATGGAAACCGGTGTTCCGTTAACTAAAATTTCTCCCGAATCAGGATAATAGATTCCGGAGATCATATTCAGCAGAGTAGTTTTTCCGCTTCCGTTTTCACCTAGTATGGCAAGTATCTCGCCGTAATTAACTGTCAAACACACATTTTTATTGGCAACGACCTTGCTGCCAAATGCCTTTGTAATGTTTTTTAACTCTATGGCAGGAGTGGGCATTCAGGGCCTCCTTTTCATTTTTATCCAAAGCGGGACCCTGTCGGGCCCCGCCGAAAATATCTATTATCAGAACATAGCGTTAAGAGTAGTGATACCGTCGATCATAACATCAAAGTAAGGAGCTGACCTGTACTCTGACTCATGGAAATATCCGTCAGATACAGCCTCCGTATCCTTCTCATAGTTTGGATCGGTATCAACATCAGCCATATAAGAATCAAGCGGTTTTCCTTCAACAGTGATATTAGCACTGTCAAATACCTTTATGCTTCCGTCAAGAATACCTGCTTTAACTTCTTCCACTTTTTCAACAGTTCCGGGTGCTGCAACTGCTTCGTTGATGTCTGTAAGAACTACAGAACCTGTCTCGATTGAACCGCACCAGTCAGCCGGAATAGCCTGTCCGTTAAGTACACAGTCGATCATATACTCAAAGTAAGGTGTCCAATCGATTCTGGATGAAACGATAAATGTATTCGGGCACGCATCTTTTGTTGATCCGTTGTAAGATACATCCGGAACACCTGCTTCTTCACAGGCTGTAGGAGCACCCATTGAATCAGCATGCTGTGAAAGAAGAACGCATCCGTCATTGATAAGTGTCTGAGCTGCTTCTTTCTCAAGAGCCTCATCATACCATGAACCTGTAAACTGAACTTCCATAGTTACTTCCGGAACGATCGAGCGTACGCCAAGGAACCATGATGTATACCCTGAAATAACCTCTGCATATGTAAAAGCACCTACATATCCAACCTTCGGCTCAACAGAAGAATCCTCGTCCATCATCTGTTTAAGTTTCATACCTGCAGCAACACCTGCAAGATAACGTCCCTGATATATATCGGCAAAAGCATTATGGAAATTTGAAAGTCCTTCAGTATGTGCCATTGTACCTGTAGCATGTCCGAACTGAACCTCCGGGAACTCCTGAGCTGCCTGCAAAATAAATGACTCATGTCCGAATGAATCTGCAAAGATGATATTTGCACCACGGTCTACAAGATCTGCTGCTGCTTCGTAGCATTCGTTAGTCTCCGGAATGCCGACTTTTTCAAGATAATTGACTCCCTTATTCTCACATGCTTTCTTTGCAGCATCCATAAAGTTACGGTCATATGTTGAGTTCTCATCATGCAAAAAGATAAATCCGAATGTGAGTTCAGAAGGATCCATAGCATTTTCAGACTGAACAACTTCTGTATCCTTTGCCGGAGCTGTTTCAGAAACTGCTGCCTCTGCCTGTGCCTCAGCTGCCGGAGCTGCTTCGGATGCAGGAGCTGTGCTTGATGATCCGCCACATGCTGCAAGCGAGAATACCATTACTGTAGCAAGTAAAATTGACAAAACTTTCTTCATTTCTTAATTCCCCCTTCGATTATTGAACAATGAAATGAAAGAAAAAAGCAGTCCGCACTTTGTGCGTCTGCCCGCCAACATCACTATTGAAGGAAACACAAGTTGTTGTATAACTTAATGAATCAATCCTTACATCTTGTGCTTACTGACCAATAGTCGGGAATTCTTCGGCTCCCCGGTAGAAACATGCGTGCCATCATATACGCATCTATATTGGCAAAGCTCTTTCGTATATATCGTATAATAAATATTGACAAAAGTCTATTGTGACTTTTGTCAATATTTAACAATTTTCAGCAGAATTCTATGTTATTTTGACCATTCATAGACTTAATTCTTGCCAAAGATTCTATTCTATACCCTTTTTGTCTCAGTTCCTGTCCGCCCGGCTGAAATGCTTTTTCCACAGCAATTCCGCAGCCTACAACATGTGCTTCGGCCTGATCACAGAGATTTATAAGCCCCCTCAATGCCTCACCTCTTGCCAGAAAATCATCTATGATAAGAATATTTTCCCCTTTTTCCAGGAATCTCTTCTCAACCTGAACATTATATACAATCTGGTGAGTATAACTCTTTATCAGGGTGGAATAAACATTATCACTGATATTTGTTGTCTTTGTCTTTTTTGCAAATAACAGCGGCACTCCGAATTCATAAGCTGTCATTGTTGCCATGGATATACCGGACGCTTCAATGGTCAGTATCTTGTCGACTTTCTCGCCTTTATACAATTCTTTCCATTCAAGTGCCATATCTCTCATCAGTACGGGATCAATCTGATGATTAAGAAATCCGCTTACTTTAAGTACATTATCCTCAAATATATCTCCGTCTTTTCTGATTCGATCTTCCAGTATCTTCATATTGGCCCTCTCTCATATCGTTTAAATTTTCACTGTAATAAGTTGAACAAACTGAAGCCGCTGTCATTACCTTTCTGGCTTTCATTCTGATCTTTGGTATCTGTACCGAAAAACATTGTTTTTTTATTTTCTAATGTATCAAAGAAATCAGCCATTGGTTCTATTACATCTCCAAGGTTTTTGATGCTCTTATTCAAACCGTCAATATCTATGCCTTCAATCTTCTTCATGGCTTTATTGAGATCCTCTTCGGTAGTTGTGACAAGTCCGCCTACCCCGTTCATAAGACCTTCAAAATCAAGTTCCCGTATCTCTGCGGAAACATCTGCAATATTATCCAGACTTACCTGTGCCTGATTAAGCATATTATTGACCTTCGGAATCAGGAATGCACAGTAGATAAGCAAAAATACCATGACCACAAGAATCGAAACAGTTGAAATGACCGTCATGATCCAGGTCTTTTTTGCATAATATGCCTGTTCGCGATTACTCTTCTCAATATCTTCGAGCGTTGCCTTGAACTCTTCCTCGCTCATTTCCAGCATTTTTTTCTCTTCCATGATGGCATCTCCGGATTCATACTTTTATTACAGAAACTCTATTGACAGAATCAGACTCTCAGTTTTGCACCTATCGATTCAAGCTCTTTGAAAAGATTACTCATTACTTCATTGATTTCCTTATCTTCCAGCGTTCTGTCCTTACGTCTGTATGTCATAGTATAAGCGACGGACTTGACACCTTCTCCGAGTTTGTCGCTCTCAAATACATCGAAGAGTGAATAACTCTCCAGAAGATTCCCGCCTGTCTTTTCGATGCAGTCTTCAATGGCCCCGACAGGAAGATCTTTTGCAACTACTACAGAGATATCACGGGAAACCGGAGGATAATTTGCGATCCCGGTATACTTGATATCAAAGTTTGCATATTCCATAACAGCAGGCATGTAAATTACGGCGACATAGGCTCTGTCGTCTATCCCGTAATTTTCAAGAACCTGAGGATGAAGCTCTCCGATAAATCCAAGGATTTTTCCGTTATAAACAATATCTGCCTTGCGTCCCGGATGCAGATACGGTCTGTCAGCATTTGCATCGTAACGTATTTTTTCTTTAAGTCCGAGTTTTTCAAACAGTTCCTCAACCACACCCTTCATCACATAGAAATCACCGTCTCCGTAAAATCCCAGTGTCAGCTGCTTTCTTTCATCCGGAAGTTCCGTAAGCGGCAGTGACTTCGGTATGTAAATGTTTCCCAGTTCAAAGAGTCTTACATTTGCATTTTTTCTCTTATAGTTTGTGGCAAGCGAAGATACAACACCATGAAGAGACTGAGTCTTCATGATTGAGAAATCCTCTCCCAAAGGATTCATGATCCTGATAGCCTGACGAGCAGGGTCATCCTCCGGAATAAGAAGCATATCAAATACCTTCGGACTTTCAAATGAAAAGCTCATTCCCTCTGAGAATCCCAGGAACATTGCTGTTTCTCTTGCAACATCCTCAACCTCGTGAGCAAAGCTTATGCCGCCCATAGTTGCTTCACCTCTCGGAAGAGTTGTCGGAATCTTGTCGTAACCGAAAAATCTTGCTACTTCCTCGGCAAGATCTGCCTGCCAGTGAATATCCTGTCTCCATGTAGGAGCCACTATTTCCCCGGTTACCTCGTCATACTTAAGCTCAACCCTGGCAAGATACTCTATCATCTGTTCTTTTGAAAGATCTGTTCCGAGAAGGTTGTTCACTGCATCCGGATCAAGTTTTACTCTTGACTCTTTTACCGGATTCGGATAAACATCGATACATCCTCCGACTACTTCTCCGCATCCAAGTTCTTCAACCAGCTGGCAGGCTCTGTCTATAGCAGCCTTTGCTGTCTCGGGATCCAGTCCTTTTTCAAACTTTCCTGAAGCTTCGGTACGAAGACCTACTCTTTTTGCCGACAGTCTGATATTGGTACCGTCAAAACAAGCCGCCTCGAAAACCATAGTCCTGACATCATCTGTAATCATGGAGTTTTCACCACCCATAATTCCTGCAAGACCTATTTCTTTCTCACCGTCACAGATCATAAGTATATCGGAATCCAGTTTTCTTTCCTGTCCGTCAAGAGTAACAAAACTATCTCCGTCTTTTGCCCGGCGCACGATAATCTTATGACCGGATACGGTATCGTAATCATAAGCATGCATCGGCTGTCCGAATTCTTCCATAACATAATTCGTTATATCAACAATGTTATTGATAGGTCTGATTCCGCAGTTGGCCAGCCTTCTCTGCATCCACCATGGTGATGGGGCAATTCTGATATTTTTTACTACACGTGCACAGAATCTCGGGCAGAGATCTTCGGCTTCAACCTCAATCGAGAGGTAATCCTCCACCTTTTCATCATTTCCTGTTGCCTTGATTTCAGGCATATTGAATCCGGTATTGAATGTGGCAGCTGCCTCGCGTGCAATTCCCAATACCGAATAGCAGTCTACTCTGTTTGATGTGATTTCGTATTCAAATACAGTATCCCTTAATCCAAGTGCTTCGATCGCATCACTTCCGACTACGGCATCATCAGACATTCTGTACAGTCCGTTTTCCGGTGCATCAGGGTAAAAATTCTTATCGCTTCCGAGTTCTTCAATAGAACACATCATCCCGAAAGATTCCACCCCGCGCAGTTTTCCTTTCGTGATTTTGATACCATCCTCAGGAAGAGGACCTCCGTCATGACCGCCTGCTACTCTGCCGCCGTGAAGAACAGTAGGATACTTGCCTCCTTCTTCAACGTTCGGTGCCCCTGTAACAATCTGAATTACTTCCGGACCGACATCAACCTGACATATCACAAGTTTATCAGCATCCGGATGTCGTTCGATTTTTTTGACCTGTCCGACAACGATTTTATCCAGGTTCTTATCAAGCTTTTCAAAGCCTTCAACTTTGGTTCCGCTCAGTGTCATTGCATCTCTGAATTCCTGATCCGTACAAGAAAGGTCCGGAACATATGCTTTGATCCAATTAATAGGTGTATTCATTTCCTTCTCTCCTTTCTTATTTTAGAACTGCTTTAAGAATCTGATATCATTCTCATAAAGAAGACGCATATCATCGATTTCATATTTAAGCAACGCTATTCTTTCAAGACCTACTCCGAAAGCAAATCCTGTATATTTATCCTTATCGATTCCGCACATATCCAGGACATTCGGATGAACCATTCCGCATCCGAGTATTTCAATCCAGCCTTCTCCCTTGCAGAAACGGCATCCCTTTCCTCCGCATTTGAAGCAGGTAACATCCATCTCAGCTGACGGTTCCGTAAACGGGAAATGATGAGGTCTGAATTTGACCTTTGTATCCTCTCCGAAGAGCTTCTTTGCAAACTCTGCCAGAGTTCCCTTTAAATCGGCAAATGTAATATGCTCGTCTATTACAAGACCCTCTACCTGATGGAAGCTGGGTGAATGTGTGGCATCAACCTCGTCACTTCTGAATACTCGCCCCGGAGAAATCATTCTTATAGGGAGCTTTCCCTGCTCCATAACACGTGCCTGAACAGGTGATGTCTGCGTTCTGAGCACTATTTCCTTATTTATGTAGAATGTATCCTGCTCATCTTTTGCCGGATGGTTAGCCGGAATATTAAGCTTCGTGAAATTGTACTCATCATATTCTATTTCCGGTCCGGAGATAACTTCATATCCCATACCTGTGAAAATCTTTTCCACTTCCTGCAGAGCCACTGTATTCGGATGAGCATGTCCCAGTACGTTTCTCTTTGAAGGCAGTGTAACATCAATGGTCTCAGCTTTCATCCGCAGCTCTCTGGCTTTATTACCAAGCACATCTTTTTCCTGTGTAAGCCTGTTCTCGATAATAGCCCTGACATCATTTACAAGCTGACCGACCTTGGGTCTGTCTTCCGGAGACACATCCTTAAGGGATTTCAGTACTGCAGTGAGTTCTCCTTTTTTACCCAGATATTTAACTCTGATTTCATTCAAAGCATCCAGGTTACCTGCAGTAGTGATTGCATCAAGCGCTTCTGTTTTGATTTTTTCAAGTTGTTCGTTTAACATTTATTCTCTCCTCTGTATTACTTATCTGGATGTTAATATCGTTGTTATTATCCATGTTATTATCTGAAAGGCTCCAAGCGCGATTCCGACAAAACTCAGTACATGATTTCTGTCTTTCTGCATGATACCTCTGATTCCGAATACCATCGCAGCTATAGCCCACAGGATTCCGCAAAATCCCCAGATCGTTACCTTCAGATCGGGATTTCCTTCTGACTTGCACAAAAGTATGAAAAAAACCGTAAAAAAGCCGGTGGCTGCTATTCCTGCTCCGAGTGCCCATGGACCGTCATCTGCCTGAGCTTTACGAACATAATTGACCACAATTCTCCGGTTCGGATCCTCAGGTTCCTCAAACTCTCTGGTGATTGTTTTTTCTTTAAACATATATTTTTCACTGTCGAGTATTGTTTCCTGAGGTTTTATTCTCTTTCTCTTTCGGTAATCATACTTCATTTTTAACCCTAATACGCCATATTAAGATATTATTTTATCACACACACCGTCTTTATGCTATACTTGTGCTATGAAAACTACAGAGTATCTTATGATTCTTCCGCTGGTAAAGAGGGAGATAAAAACTGAATACAGTTTCAACGAAGGAGTCCCGGGATACGGAACTTTTATAATACTCTATAAGGGAATACCTATCGGCGGATTCAAACTCCTTAAATATTCCAACGGTGATGTCTATTTCCATGACTATGAAATAGTCGAGGATCTTCGCGGACAGGGTGTCGGTACGGATGTGTTCGGAAGCATACTGGGATTTCTTTACGATACCGGATATAAAAATATAAGACTGCAGGTATCGTCTTCCAATCCTGCAGCCTTGGCTATCTATACAAAATATGGTTTTAAAGTCCTTGAATCCGTAGAACTTGATGACTGATCAAAACATATCATCTGTTTTGATCTCAGGCAGTTTTGCATACTCGATAAGTCCGTCATCCATCGCCTTTGCATTAAGCGGATCAAGCGGAATCTTTGCAAGCACAGGGATTCCGTATTTCTTTGCAACCTCGTCTATATGACTCTTTCCGAATATCTCATGAATCTCTCCGCAGCGCGAACATTTGAATCCGCTCATGTTTTCTACCAGTCCTACAATCGGAATATTCATCATTCTGGCCATATTGACAGCCTTCTCAACTATCATTCCCACCAGATCCTGAGGACTGGTGACTATCACGATTCCGTCAACCGGAAGTGACTGGAATACAGTCAGCGGAACATCGCCTGTTCCCGGAGGCATATCCACAAACATGTAATCCGCATTCCAGAGAGCATCTGTCCAGAATTGAGTGACAACCCCTGCAATCATAGGTCCTCTCCATACAACCGGGTCGGTTTGTGTCATCAGAAGAAGGTTGGTACTCAGCACCTGAATACTTGTCGAGGTAACCGGAGGAATCATAAGGTTATCATCGCTGACTCCCGGTTTTTCATCGATTCCGAATGCCTTCGGAACTGACGGTCCTGTGATATCTGCATCGAGAATTGCTACCGCATGCCCTTCCCGACGGCATTTAACGGCCAATGCACAGGTTACGAATGATTTGCCGACTCCTCCTTTTCCGCTTACAACAGCATATACTTTCCCCACTCTGCTCTTCGGATTCAGATGAGCCGCGAAATCAACAGGTTCCTGATCTGCACCTTTTGACGGACAATTGGCTCCGCAGGTACTGCAGTCGTGTGTGCATTCTTCCGTATTATCGTAATTCATATTTTCTTCGTTAGCCATTACTGATCTCCTTCTTTTTGTGAATAACTGCATCCGCAATAATTCTGCCGGTACAGACCATATTTTTTTGATAATTCTATTGAACGCTGGAATCCGCCTTTTTTCTTGTAATCACCCGGCAGATAGTTCGTTCCGTACTTCTTTGCTGCATTCTCGCCGATGTCACAAAGCCTTTGTGCATTCTTGAGAGGACTTATACTGAGAGTAGTGGTGAAATAATCAAAGCCGTTATCCGCAGCGTACTTAGCCGTTTCGTCAAGTCTCATTGCGAAACATATTCCGCAGCGCTCTTCCCCTTCCGTATCGTCTTCATGTCCCTTTACAAGATTATGAAATCTCTCAGGATCATATATACCTTCTTCAAATCCTACCTGCGGGCACATTTCTCTGATAAGCCGCTTCTCTTCTTCCCTGCGTTTTTCGTATTCGCAGGCATCATCGATATTGGAATTTGTAAAAAACACCGTTATTTCAAAGTATTCATTAAGGTACTCAAGACAATAGCTTGAACACGGTGCACAGCAAACATGCAGAAGCAGCCTGGGTCTTCCGTTAAGCTGACTGATTATTTCATCTGATTCTTTTTGAAGATTACGTTTATTCATCATGCAAGGAAATCCTTGATACGTTTGCTTCTTACAGGATTTCTGAGTTTTCTCAATGCCTTTGCTTCAATCTGACGAATACGTTCACGGGTAACATTGAAATCTTTACCCACCTCTTCAAGAGTCCTCGGATGTCCGTCCTCAAGACCGAATCTCTTTATTATTACTTCTCTTTCTCTGTCTTTCAGATCGTCTAAAAGCGCATCAATATGCTCACGAAGCATCACGGATTCAACATTTCCTTCCGGAGACAGAACATTATTGTCGGCTACGAAATCTCCGAGGTTTGAATCATCTTCCTCACCGATAGGAGTTTCAAGAGATGCCGGCTCTCTTGCTATCTGCATGACTTCCATAACCTTATCTTCTGTCATATCCAATGCTTTGGCAAGTTCGGGAATGCTCGGTTCATATCCGAGTTCAAGAGTAAGTTTTCTCTGCATCTTACTCATCTTATTGATTGTTTCAACCATATGAACAGGCACTCTTATTGTTCTTGCCTGATCCGCAAGTGCACGTGTTACTGACTGACGTATCCACCAGGTTGCATATGTTGAAAGCTTAAAGCCTTTTCGATAATCGAATTTTTCAACGCCTTTGATAAGACCGAGATTGCCTTCCTGAACAAGATCCAGAAAGCTCATCCCACGGCCCGTATATCTCTTGGCGATGCTTACAACAAGACGCAGATTTGCTTCAATGAGTTTTTTCTTTGCCTCTTCATCTCCGTCCTGCTTTCTCATGGCAAGTTCCATCTCTTCATCAGCCGACAAAAGGTCTACCTGTCCGATTTCCTTGAGATACATACGAACCGGATCCTCTGTTCCGACACCCTCGAAAAGATCTATACTGCTAAGATCAATATCTTCATCATCCTCATCATCAAAATCAAGATCATCATCAAAGAAATCGTCTTCCATGAGTCCGCTGAGGGATGTGGGTGCATCCTCCGGCATACTGGCGGTAACTTCGATATTGTTAGTTTCGAGATGGGCATATATCTGTTCTATTGAATCCGCAGTAATAGCATCATATCTGAAGAAAGCATTGATTTCGACCATATCCAGGCGGTTTTCACTGCCTTTTCCCAGTTCAACCAACTGCTCAAGTTTTGCCTGGAACTCTTCCGGAGTCAGCGTTCTCTTGACAACCTTCTTTCCTTTTCTGTTTTTCAGTCTTTTTTCTTCCTTCTGACGCTGTTTTTCCAGTTTTGCTGCCTCTTTTTCCTGACGGAGGCGTTCCCTTTCAGCCTCTTTCTCTGATTTTATCCTGGCCTTTTCTTCTTCCTTCTCCGCCTTGATTCTTGCTTTCTCGGCTTCCTTTTCTACTCTGATTGCCTCTTTCTCAAGTCTTATCCGCTCTTTTTCTTTCTCTTTTTCCAGGCGGAGTATTTCCCTGGCCTGACGTTCTTTTTCTTTCTCTTTTGCTATACGGGCTTTCTCTTTTTCCTTTAAAGCTGCAGTTTTCTCTTTTTCCTTTTGGATACGAAGTCTTTCTTTTTCTTTTTCGGCTTTTGCCTTAGCTGCCGCCTTTGCCCTGGCTTCCTTTTCTTTAGCGAGTGCCTTTGCCCTAGCTTCCTTTTCTTTGGCAAGGGCCTTTGCTTTGGCTTCTTTCTCCTTTGCCAGTGCCTTTGCCTTGGCTTCTTTCTCTTTTTGCTGACGGGCTTTCTCTTTTTCCTTTTCCAGCCGCTCTTTTTCTTTCTGTCTTGCAACAAGAATTTTTGCCTTTTCTTTTGTGGCAAGAGCTTTGTCTTTCTCTCTTGCAGCTTTTGCCAAAGCCAGTGCCTTGGCCTTGGCTTCTTTCTCTTTGGCCAGTGCCTTTGCTTTGGC
>JAUNOA010000027.1 GCA_030531245.1 Lachnospiraceae bacterium | reverse complement strand
GCAGATCTTTTCATGGAGGGAGGAGACTGGACGGTATGGCAGATGACAGGCAATCTTTACAGAAATTCCTGTGCTGCCGGATATAAGGCAATGTGGCACGACCGTGACGGTTACCCGCCTAAGGAGTTTTTCAAAGCTCTGAATCCCAAAATGGAGGATATAGTAGATACGAAGCTAAAAGGCGAAGTTCTCGAAGTAGGAAGCTGTGCGGGAGGACTGAAGCCCGAACTTGCTCAGAAGATGGGACTGGAAGCAGGAACGCCTGTAGCGGTTGCGACTATAGACGGTCACTGTGCATATGCAGGACTGGGCAAGGCTGAACCGGGTACAATGATGATCATCATGGGAACATCCGGATGTCATATGACAATCAGCAAAGAGGACAGGAATGTTCCCGGAATCTGCGGATGCGTCAAAGGAGGCATACTTCCGGGATATTACGGATATGAGGCCGGACAGTCGGGATTCGGTACGCATTTTGAGTGGTTCACCGGAAACAGCGTTCCGGAGAGATATGTAAAAGAGGCTGAGGAAAAGAACGTTTCCGTATATCAGCTGCTGGAGGAAAAAGCCGCTGCATATGCTCCCGGAGAAACAGGACTGCTGGTGCTTGACTGGTGGAACGGAAACAGATCGGTTATCAATGATAACGGATTGTCCGGAGCGGTAGTCGGTATGACGGCACAGACGAAGCCGGAGGAGATATATCGTGCTATAATTGAGGCGATGGCTTTCGGAACAAGAAAGATCGTTGAAAGCTTTAATGTATCGGGAGTACCGATAAAAGAGATAATAGCAGTCGGAGGAATCGCAGAGAAGAATCCTCATCTTATGCAGATATTTGCCGATATCCTCGGAATGCCGATAAGACTTGCAGGATCATCACAGGGAACCGCTCTTGGGGCAGCGGTATTCGGAGCACTTGTCGGAGGAAAAGACAGAGGCGGATATGATGATGTATTTGCGGCTGTAGGAAGCATAGGAAAAACAAAAGATCTCTGCTACATTCCTGATGACGATAAGCATACGGCATACGGACCGGTTTACGGGTATTACAGTAAACTGTATGACTATTTCGGAATAGAAGAAAAAGAAATCATGCATTTTCTGAAGGACCGGAAGAGTGAATGCATAAAAAACAGAAGTAAGTAACATAGACCACAAAGTCTTGATATGTGGATAAGAATAAAGGGAGGTGGTTAAGTGGCTGAGCAACTGATTCGTATGAATCATATCAGTAAGGAATTCCCGGGAGTCAAGGCACTGGATGATGTCAGCTTTGAACTGAACAAGGGTGAGGTTCATGCTCTGGTCGGAGAAAACGGTGCCGGAAAATCCACTTTGATGAAGATACTTACAGGTGTCTACCAGGCAGACAGCGGCGAGATTCTTATTCAGGGCGAGAAAGTAACTATCGGGGATGTCCGGGACTCACAGAAGTACGGAGTAATAATGATACATCAGGAACTGAACCTGATGAATCATCTTACCGTAGCGCAGAACATTTTCATCGGACGCGAGGCAAGAGGAAAGTTTCCGCTGTTTCTGGATGACAGTGAGCTGAATAAAAAAGCGGCGGAGATTTTTGAAAGACTGAATGTCAACATCAACCCTTCGGATAAGGTCGGAGACCTGACCGTGGCAAAACAGCAGATGGTCGAGATAGCCAAAGCTCTGTCATATGATCCCAAGGTTCTTATAATGGATGAGCCGACGGCAGCTCTTACGGATGTTGAGATCGAGGACCTGTTCCGTGTCATCAGAGTGCTTAGAGATGAAGGAAAGGGTATCATTCATATATCACACAGACTCGAGGAACTGAAACAGATATCCGACAGAATCACCGTCATGAGAGACGGACAGTATGTAGATACTGTAGATACAAAGGATGTTTCACTGGATCAGATAATATCCATGATGGTTGGACGTGTAATATATGTCGAGAAACCGGTAAACAACATGAAACCGGATGCACCTGTTGCACTTGAAGTTAAAAATGTTGCATGTGCGGGATTTGTTCATGATGTCTCATTCAGTGTCCGTGAAGGCGAGATTCTGGGATTTTCAGGACTGATAGGAGCGGGAAGAACCGAGGTCGCAAGAGCGATATTCGGAGCCGATCCGATGTCTGCCGGAGAAGTATATGTACGTGGGAAGAAAGTTACGGTAACAGATCCGGCCAGCTCGATAGCGCATGGTCTTGCATATCTGTCAGAAGACAGAAAGAGATACGGTCTGGCGCTCGGACTGGATGTGGAGTTCAATACCGCTATGGCTCACCTTCCGCATTTCACAGGTCCGCTCGGATTTATGAAGCAGAAGCAGATAGAGGAAAATGCAGAAGAGAAAGCCGCTTTACTGGCAATCAAGACTCCGTCAACGAAACAGCTTGTTAAGTTCCTTTCGGGCGGAAACATGCAGAAGGTTGTTCTGGCAAAATGGCTTACCAGAGACTGCGATATTATTATTTTTGATGAGCCTACAAGAGGAATAGATGTCGGTGCCAAGAGTGAGATATATAAGCTTATCAATGATCTGGCGGCAGCGGGCAAGGCAATAATCATCATATCATCGGAATTGCCTGAAATACTCAGAATAAGTAACCGCGTAATAGTAATGTGTGAGGGTGCTATCACAGGAGAATTATCCGGAGAAGATATAACTCAGGAGAACATTATGCATTATGCGACACAGCGTGATATGAAATAATATAACTGAATTCTGGAGGGGATTATGAATAAAGAACAGTCAAAAAAGAAAGTGAATATGCAGATAGTCATTACGCTGGGCGTAATGGTTGCATTGTTTGTTCTGTTTACGATTTTAAGACCGGCATACGCAGGATTTACAAATATCATGTCAGTGCTGCTTTCGACATGTGTTAACGGATGCCTTTCGTTCGGAGTTACCTTTGTTATCATTTCCGGAGGTATCGATCTTTCAATCGGTCCGGTCATGACGCTTACCGGAGTAATCAGCGGTGTGGCTTTGACCAAGTGGGGACTTCCCCTGGGACTCTGCATTCCGCTGGGATTGCTGGTCGGTGTTCTGTGCGGTGTTGTCAACGGAATCATGGTTGCCAAGATGCATCTGGCTCCGTTCATTGCCACACTTGCAATGCAGATGATAGTAAAGGGACTTAACCTGGTTATTTCCGGTCTTATGCCGATTTACTTTACATCGGCGCCGTTTTATCAGAAGATCGCCCTTGGCAATGTCTTCGGAATCGAGGGATTCTACAGTGCGATTGTTGTATTTATAGGAGTGTGCATTCTGGCATATCTGATCCTGCATAAGACCTTGCTCGGAAGATATACGTATGCTATCGGATCAAACCGTGAGGCAGCAAGATTATCGGGAATCAAGGTTGATGAATGGACTATTGTAATCTATGCACTCAGTTCGCTGTTTGCCGGATTTGCAGGACTTATCATGACATCACGTCTTAATTCCGCTCAGCCGCAGCTCGGACCCGGATATGAGACAGAAGCAATCGCTGCATCGGTTATCGGCGGAACATCCATGGCCGGCGGTGAAGGAAGTATTATCGGAGTAGTTATCGGTGTAATTATTATCAGTGAGCTTTCAAACGGACTCAGAGTCATGGCTGTATCTCAGGAATGGCAGTCAGTAATTATCGGAGCAGTACTTGTTGCGTCAGTATACTTTGATCAGCTGCGTAACAGGAAAAAAGCATAAAGGAGGCAATTATGAAAAAGGTTTTAGCTATCGCAATCAGTTTGGTAATGGTCCTTTCTCTTGCAGCTTGCGGAGGATCCGCAGCACCGGCAGCAGAAGCAGCACCGGCAGCACAGGAGGCAGCAGCATCATCGGATGAAATCTATATTCCGGTTATCGCTCTTGGATTCCAGCATCAGTACTGGCAGGCAGTTAAGCTCGGATGCGAGCAGGCTGCAGAAGAGTTCGGCGTTACAATCACATTTGAAGGACCCGAGCAGGAAACAATGGTTGACAAGCAGGTTGATATGATCAAAGCAGCACTTGCAAAGAATCCGGCAGGACTTTGCCTCGCAGCTATTGATACAGAAGCATGCCGTGCCGATGTAGAAGCAGCAAAAGCAAAAGGCCTTAAATGCGTAGGATTCGACTCAGGATGCGGAGATCTGCCACTTACAACATGTGCAACAGACTCAAAGGGTGCAGGTGCAATTGCAGCTGAGAACTGTGCAAGACTTCTTAACGGAAAAGGCAAAGTAGGTATCATCAACTTCTCACAGACAGCTCCTGACGGTATCGCTCGTGAGCAGGGATTTGTTGAGTATCTTGAGGCAAACTGCCCGGATATCGAAATCGTTGACGTACAGTATACAGATGGTGATCACCTTAAATCAGCAGATGCTGCAAAGTCAATGCTTACAGCATTCCCGGACCTTAATGCATTCTACGGATGCAATGAAGGCTGCGCAGTAGGTATCTACAACGGTATGAAGGAAGTCAGCAAGATCGGTGATGTTATTATCATCGGATTCGACTCATCAGCAGCACTTAAGGAAGGAATCAAGAACGGCGAAATCACAGGCGCTATCACACAGGATCCTGTAGGTATGGGATACAAGTCAGTTGAAGCAGTAGTTAAGGCTCTTAAGGGAGAGGAACTTCCGGAGTTCATCGATACAGGATGCTACTGGTATGACAAGACAAATATGGATGATCCTAAGATCGCTCCTCTGCTTTATGATTAATTCTGTATCTGAAGCATAGTAATAAACTTAAGTGAGCGCCCGAAAGGGCAGACTTACTATGGGATATTGAATCCCAAAAGAACGCGGCATAGCTTACAGTGATGTAGGCTGTGCCGTTTTTAGTTGTGCGTCCGACGGAGCTCTGACGGAATATCAGTTGTAGTGTAATTGTAAATCATTACATTTTCATGATATACTGAACACCATAATGACATCGCTCGAACGAAGGCTCGGAAAGACGGTTCAGGTATTTTCAACAGCCTGGACAAATGCGGACTGATGAAATACATGGTTGATGTTCTTACAGAGAAGTTCGGAGCATCAAAGTATAAACTTATGGCTGTTCTTATTCTGTTTTTTATGGCCATGGGATCACTGATAGGATGTTTTGAAGAGGTGGTTCCGCTTGTGCCTATCATCACAGCTCTTTCGATTCAGCTGGGGTGGGATGCACTTACCGGACTGAGTATGAGTCTTCTTGCGGTGGGATGCGGCTTTGCCGCGGGAGTTTTCAATCCCTTTACAGTAGGAATGGCGCAGCAAATGGTGGGCGTAGCAATGTTTTCAGGAGCATGGTTCAGAGCAATAGGGTTTGTGCTGATTTACGGTCTTCTGTTTTTATTTGTCAGAACACATGCCAAAAAGGTGGACACAGGAGTTAAGACTGCTTCAGGCATTTCCATGGAACATGACCCGAGGATGTAAAAAGGACTTAAATGTTTTGGAATAATAGTCGGAATAGGAATACTGATAGTATTTTCAAGTGCGATAAGCGCGGCATCGGGTTTGCCGCGGTGGGCGGTTATTCTGTTTATTTACCTGCTGGTTCTGGTTATGAACTTTTTCGTTGCGTCAGGATCAGCCAAGGTTTTTATGCTGATTCCGCTGATTGTACCGATTGCACAGGCTTTCGGAATATCAGCCCAGCTGACTATTGTTGCATTTGCATTCGGAGACGGATTTTCCAATACTTTCTATCCGACCAACGCTGCACTGCTGATTTCCCTCGGACTTGCAGATATAAAATACGGAGAATGGTTCAAATACAGCTGGAAGTTCCAGTGTATGAACCTTGTATTGACCTCATTATTGCTGCTTCTGGGACTGGCTATCGGGGTGTGAGAATATTGGAATACCGCTTAACTGCTGGCTACGTCCGGAGAACTGTCCCCGTTGTCACAATCCCCGTTGTCACACCAAAAGATAGTGTTGACACACGCAGTAATGTCCGGTAATATAATATGCAAATAGTAATAAACAGTATTAAACAGTAATTTTGCGAGTGAGTAAAAACAGGAAGTGTGACATATGAAGAGAAATCCATATTCGAAAATCTTTGGGAAAATACCCCGCGAAAATATATCGAGAACATCGATAACAGATACGATAATTGATGATTTCAACAGCGAAAGCCCGGAAAGTATGATCTATGTATTGACGGGGATAAGGGGCTCCGGCAAGACAGTAACACTAACAGAAATAGTCAATGCTATGGAAAGCAATCCGGATTGGCTTTGCATCGAAATTAATTCTTCCTCAAAGGACCTTCTCAAGAGCCTTGCCTCTCAGTTGTATGCAAAGCGACCAATATTTGATCTGATCTCCAGGGCAAAGATTAATTTTTCGGCATTGGGATTAGGCGTTGAAATAAAAGGTGAGCCACCAATTACAGACTACGCCTCAGCTGTTGAGATAATTCTTGAAAAGGTAAAACTACAAAGCAAGAAAGTGTTGGTTACTATTGACGAAATGGTAACATCTGAAGCGACAAAAGAGTTTTTTAAACAGTTTCAGATATATATTCGAAAAGACCTTCCGATTTTCTTGGTCGCAACGGGATTGCAAAAGGATTTTGAGAAGATGAAAAACGCTGAAGGCATGACATTTCTATACCGTGCGCCCAGAATCAAACTCAGATCATTAGATAAGATTGCGATAGCAGATAGCTATGAAAGAAACCTGGAAATATCCCGAGAGAAAGCACTGGAAATGGCAAAATTCTCCGGGGGATATTCTTTCGGATTTCAGGCATTGGGATATATTTGCGCAGAGGAAGAAGCTTCGTATATGGAACCGCGCATAATGCAAAGATTTGATCACGAAATGCGTGAAAAAGTCTATTACAAAGTATGGGAAGAGACTTCAAAGAAAGAAAAAGAATACCTTAACGGGATGGCCTGTGCAAAGAGCGCGAAAGTCGAGGATATCCGGAATTATCTTAATGTAGACAACAACCATTTCAATCCAGTCAGGAAAAAGCTCATAGAAGAAGGCATTGTGCATTCGCCGAGTAATGGATATCTTGTGTTTGCCTTGCCGAGGTTTGGAGAGTTTGTTAAAGAAATGTACATAATAGAAGAATGATCGTATTTGCATTGATACAACAAAAAGTGAAGATTAGCTGCAGGACGAGTTTGGGAGAGTAATGAATCATAACATAGTTTAAAAACAAGGTTACAACATAGTTGAAAAAACAGGTTACATACTTTATAATAGATACATGAGTATCGAAGAGAGATTATACGCAGAACTTAATATACTTCCCAAAGGCTATATTTCCGGTAAAAAAATACATGGAAGAGAATACTATTACCTACAGCATGAAGAAAACGGAAGGACAGTCAGCGAATACATAAAAATCAGCGAGCTTGACAACGTCAGGCTCGCTTTGAAGCGCCGCAAGGAGATAGAGGAGATTCTTGTAAAAAATAATTCAGGCACCAGATATATGCCGAAGCCTACGAAGAGAAGTCGTGAACTGACAGGAAGCCTGATGATGGAAGATACTGAGGTCGCAAGATTTGAAAAAGGTATCTGTATATCGCGTAATGATGCACTCTGCCCATTGTTTATCAAAAGGACAGGTAATATCACGGATTACCTTGCATCAAGAGCTATAGACAGAAACAGAACCAATTCGAGGATTCTTAAAAAGATACTTCGGATAAATGAGACGGAAGACTCCATGACGGCTCTGCATTCATATGGTGCAACTATAACCGATAATTACTGGTTTAGAACCTCCGGATCAAAACTCAAATACAGCGATATCTCTTTTACAAAAGATTACTACAGTGAGATTGCACTGAAAGGGGAGATTTTGTATTATCCAAAACATCCAAGATACACACCTCAGCTGACACTGACAGGAAGTTATGAAAAATGCTGGAGAAGAATAGAGGATAAATGGTGGTTATATAAAAAAGGGAGTGACAGAGAAATATTCTCAGAGATCTTCTGCGCTGAACTGGCGCACATAATGAAAATACCGACAGTCCGCTATGAATATGATGAGGGATTCATCAGAACGAAAAATTTTGCTGAGAAATATAATTTTGAACCCATGACATCTGTTGCGGGAGAGGACGATAATTATGAAAAAGTATTTCAGGAACTGAACAAAATCTCCCGGGGGATTGCCAAACAATATCTGAAGCTTGTCCTGTTTGACCTGATTGTCAATAATGTGGATCGTCATAACGAGAACTGCGGATTGTTGAGAGATAAGAAGAACGGAAGGATTATCTCGCTGGCTCCAAACTTTGATAACAATCTGGCACTGATAAGCAGATGCGAGACCCTGAATATGAAGCCTGCAGAAGACGGACTCATCAAATGCTTTATGAAATTTCTGAAAAGCAATACGCTTGCAGCAGCTTACTGCAAAGAAATAAAATTTCCGGATATTACTGCAGATAAGATCGAAAAAATCCTGGATAAAAATCCGCTGAGCTTCCCACAATATGATATCAAACAATATATCGTAAAACGATATAAATACGTATTATCGGCTGTTTTATGAGTTGTGCTGCGGGATTTTAGATCACGTGACAACAGGGACGGTTCTAACTGTCAGTTTGCTGACAGTTAGAACCGTCCCTGTTGTCACACTGTTGTCACAGTCCCTGTTGTCACATGATGTGACTTAAGTGTCAGGCAGACCAGAGCTGTGTCACTTAAGGTACTTGTTTAATTTTTTGTCAAAACTCAGTACTTTTTCATCATATAACTCTGATCTTGCGATGAGAATGCAATCAACATAATCAAGATTGTATTCTTCGTAGAGTTTTAGCGCTTTGAGAATGACCTCTTTTTCAGTAATGGATATCTCACCCATCAGATTTGTCAGAACATCTCTTATGTCAGTCCTTTTAATTTTATAAACGCCATCCAGAACATACACAACTTCTGCAATTACTTCAGGGATAGAAAATGCGCCTTCTTTTATTGCGTTTTCTGCCAAATCTGCCTGCTCTTTTATATCGTCAAGAAGGTATCGCAGGATAACATTTGCATCTAACAATTTAAGCATGTTTTGTTACCATGGCCTTTCTGAATGCCTCGGATTCTTTTTCTCTTAAGGTGTCGGACGCGTACTCGCGAAGTGCGCCCCGAATCGATTTTGTTGTATTCTTATAGGTTCTCGGAACAAAAGGATATCCATGGTCCAGGAGACTTTGAGATGCAAAGACTCGGACTGCTTCTGGAAATGAAGTTCCCATATTCATATACAGCTTTTCTACTTCTTCTTTGACCTGACTGTCAATCCGGATTTGTACTATTGATTCTTTTGCCATTTTCTCACCTCCACATACAATTGTATATTGCAGATATACGATTGTCAACCAAACGTGCGTATATGTAGCACTCTGATTAGACCGGACCCACTGCCCGGGTTAATTCCATGTCATACCTAGTTTTCGATTGTTTTTGACACAATCGCTCAAATATAGATTAATCAGTGTCTGATAATGGTATCGGATTCTCTGCTGTCCGTTTTCGCTTCATCAAATGAGATTCCATGTTTTTGTATATTTATTATATATTTTTATCTTCATCCCAGGAAAAATGCAGCATAAACCCACTCCGTTAATATTTACTTTATAAGTATATAGTAATTACCATTGTATGTCATATTATCCTAATGAGAAGTTACCGGCTGACATCCGAAAAGCTCTCAATCAGAGCTGCCGCTGATAGACTTAAGGTCAGCAGGACAACATTTTACAGAAACTATAGGCAGTATGTGGATAAAAATGTTTCGGATAGTAGACTATTTGGAACGAATTATAACCATGGGAATCATGATGTTTACAAAAAAGAACCGGTCTTCAATTTCGAGATGCATAATGCATTATTTATGCACAGGGAAGATTTTAATCCGGAAGAGTATTATAGCGATGTGGAAAGCATTTTGATTTGGGATAAGGATGCTAAGCCTGAGTGCAGGCAGCATTTCGGCAGGCATATGAGTCTCGAAGATACATATATCTACATAATCTCGCATTTATATAAGCATTTCAGTATTTGCGGCACAGGTCTGCGCTCTCTTGCAGATATATACTGTTACAATAAAAAATTCGGATCGCAGATGGACCGGGAATATGTTGAAAAAGAGTGTCAGAAGCTGGGAATTGATGACTATGAAAAAGACAGCAGATCGCTGGCATTAAAAATTTTGAATTCTCCACAAAAGTATGACAGATATACAGATTCGTTGGATGACAATGAAAAGGAACTGTTACGTTTATATATAAATAGTGGCATTTATGGTTCGATGGGCCAAAGAATAAAAAATGAGATTGACAAGATGGCAGATTCAAAAGGTGATTATTCTTTTGGAAACAAAATCAAGTATTGCACCGGAAGAATGCTGCCATCGGTAAAATGGTTCAGGAACAATTTTGAATTTTTAGATAAATATCCGATATTGATTCCGTTTTATGCTGCATATAGGTTGATATTTAGACCAATCGTAAATAGCAAAAAAATAAGGAATGAGCTGAGAGAAGTAAGCAAGTTGTAATGACTATACCAAACGATTATTCACCGTCCTCATATTCCTCCACTTTCGGCTCCTTATGTGACTTAAGTGTCAGGCAGACCAGTGCGCCGATAGCGGCGATGACAACCAGGGTCCATATGGCGGCGGTTACACTGGCTTTACCTGCTATGAAGCCCATGACAGCAGGGATAAGTATACCGCCTACACCGCTTGCTGCGGCCATAAGACCTACGGCGGTTCCGGAGTTGCCGTCAGAGTTTGATGCTGCAAGAGCATTGATAGTACACCAGGTCGGGCCGTATGAGAAACCTACCAGTCCGCTCACTATGATTGCAGATGTTGGATTTTTTACAAATGTAAGCAGAGCAATAAAGATTGCTGCTGATGCGAAGCATATTTTGAGTGATCTGACTGCATTATAATCTACAAAGCTGAAAAGCAGTCTGGATATAGCCATCCCTATCCAGAAAGCAGAGAGAGTAAGAGCACTTGTTGAGTTGTTGGAAAACTTATGATCGATGAATGAATCGATGAAGTTACCATAGCCCATTTCCATGCCGATGATGCAGAACATGGCTATGGCTAGAATTATGATGATAGGCTTGATAAAAGTCCTGCTTCCTGTTTTGGCTTTACTGCCGGTATTTACCACGCTGTTGTCAGCATTTTTCGTAACATTTTTCTCCGGATTTTTCGGAAACTTAACCATAGTAAGAACCAACCCCATTATTATGAAAAATCCTGTGCTGGCGAAGAATATGAAATTCCAGCCGGTGTCGAAGTGTGTACTGCAGAACTCAAGAGCGATAGGACCGGCAGCAGCTCCAAGTGAGAACATGAATTGTGACAGATTGATGTACTGCATGCCTTTGTCCTCATCCAGATCGGCCAGGACTGCGGTTGCGGCGTTCTCCGATACCGTGCTTCCTGATTTATAAACCAGAGTTCCTATGATATACATCACGAGTCCTGTAGCACTGCCGCATATGATGCATCCGACTGCAAAAATAGCTATGAATCCAACAACCACAGGCTTTTTACCAATCTTATCTGCGACCATTCCCATCAGAAACGGCATGAAAAGAGGCGGTATTTGCTGAAGCGCCGCCAACAGACCTATGCCCTCGGTTCCGATATTAAAAAGATCGGAAATGTCCGCGATGACCAGCTGTATGCCTCCGCGGTTAACTCCTATAAAGAACAGATAAATACTGATAGCTATGACAGCGATAAGCTCCTGTCTGCGTGTAAGGGTTTTTTTATTCATAAATGCGGCCTCTTTTATAGATTGCAGAGCTGATACTGATACGAATCAGCTCGGATTTTTATCATAAACAATTATTTCAATATGCAACAATGTAATATATTATACCCTATGCATCGCTGAATGATAATTGTTTTTTGCAATCGAAAGGATCAGACTGGACAATATGACTCTGTAGAGATACAATATCATATATCTCTATGGAGTCATAAACTATGAAAAAAAGTGAACAGAAACAATTGATATTATATCATGGGTCCGCACAGATAATTAAAAAACCCGAATACGGTAAAGGTAAATACACCAATGATTACGGGCCGGGTTTTTACTGCACTGAACAAAGGGAATTGGCGGGAGAGTGGGCCTGCGGATCGGATTCGGATGGATTTATTAATAAATACAAGCTTGATTGGAAGGGACTAAAAATACTTGATTTTAAATCTCCGGAGTTTTCGGTTCTGAACTGGCTTGCAGTTCTTTTAAGATATCGGATGGTGGATATGGATTCTCCGATAATGCTGTCTGCGAGGGAATATATCCGGGAGAAATATTATGTAGATCTTTCGGAGTATGATGTTATCAGAGGGTATAGAGCTGATGATTCTTATTTCTCTTTTGTAAGGGCATTTATTTCCAATACGATATCTTTGGAGCAGCTGACTGCAGCTATGCACCTGGGCAATCTTGGGGAGCAGATTGTCATCAAAAGTACCGAGGCATTCAATAAGCTTTTCTTTATCGAGGCATTTTCGGCAGATCACAGAGAGTATTTTCCAAGGAAAAAAGACAGAGACAATACGGCAAGAGAGGAATATAAAAAAATAGCAGCGGGGTACGATTCGAAAGGTATATATGTTTCCGAAATTATTTCCGGCATGATAGGTGAAGATGATGAACGCATACGAAAAGCATTATTTATATGACGCTATGATTAATCTGGCAAACGCGGTGGATTGTGCAGTTAATGAATACAAGCTTAATCCTGATGATTTTTCACGTATGTTCATCGTAAGCGGCCTGTCAAAACAGTTTGGGATGGGTAATCCCAAATACGTTGCGGGAATGAGCGGAGGAGAACTGACAAAGACAATATATGAAACAGTTAATCAGACAAGGGATGTTGTGCTTAAGAAACCGAGGGCAGTCACAATTGTCAAAACTCCGGAGTATTGGGCCGGGTGGATCACGGCATACTGGCAGTGGAAAACCGGCAGAAGCTTCAGAGAGATTTTTGAAAATATTAAACTGAGTGAGATTATAAGAATGTATCATCCATATCATGAAATGGATGAGAACAGTTTTGTAGAAACGGCTGAGGATATAATATCAAAAAGGCAGGGGGGCCGGATGACAAAGCTTGCAGCTATGAGGATTCGCAGCGGACTTTCACAGAGCCAACTGGCATCCAAAGCCGGAGTGAATATACGGAATATACAGCAGTATGAGCAGCGCGCAAAGGATATTTCCAAAGCAGGAGCAGATACAGTGCTCAGGCTTGCAAGAGCATTGAACTGTGAAGTGGAGGATTTGATCGAAACCGAAATCATCCATGACTCATAATTCCGGTCTTGAAAGGCAGAAAGTATTGTGCAGATTAGCGATGCAATATTGCACGGTCAGGTGTTATAATGCACTTTATAAAACAGTTTATCAAACATTACATAAAACGTTTGTGGAGAATTGAGGATGGCAAATATCAAAGATGTTGCAAAACTGGCAGGTGTGTCGGTATCTACGGTATCTAATATTATCAATGATAAGACTACGGTTTCCGGCGAATTGTATCAGCGGGTCACCAAGGCCATGCAGGAGCTGAATTATCATCCGAATATGCTGGCGATGAACCTGAAGAAGAGCAAAGTCAACTTTATCGGAATAATAATCAATCAGCTTTCAGGACATTATCATCAGATTCTGGAAGGAATATACAGGGAACTTGATAAACAGAAGAGTCAGCCTATAGTAAAGATAATAGGCGGAAGCTCAGCGGAAAAAGGAGCGATAGATGCGCTTCTTCGTCTGGGCGTAACCGGAATAATAGTTGTATCATCCAACCTTGATGGTGAACTGGTTCAGCAGTATAAAGACACCAGAGTCCCGATAGTTTTTGCTGATTTATATCCTGCCCATTCAGATATGAATGTAGTGTGTTTTGATAATAAAAGGATAGTCAGAGAACTGACACAGCAGCTGAGCCGGGAATCGGAAGACGTAGTCCTGATTTCGGGAAACAGTTTTCTGGGTTCGGAGAATAACTGTATCAATGGCTTTCTGGATGCCGGAGGCAAAAAGGAATTCGTTCTGGAAACTACGCTGGACAAAGAAAGATCATATTCGGAAATCATGGATTTTGTTGAAGGGATGCAGAACCCTCCGAAGTATTATATTGTTACGAATGAATATCTGGGAACGAACCTGAATGATATCTGTCGGTATCTGAATATAAAAAACTTCAGAATATTTGCTCTGGCAGGAGACAGTTGGTATACGGAAAGAGATCATAACCTGACATATGTTGCCAGAGATGCCATCCTTTGCGGAACGGAAGCGGTCAAGCTGCTGATGGCAAATATTGATGATCCTGTGACCTTTGATACTCAGAAGAATACGGTCGGATATTTTGGAGATATTAAGAGTCTTACAGAATCCGGAACGCCGGATTTGATATTAAATGCAGAGAATAAGAGTATAAATCTCCTGATGCTTGAATCCAAAGTAAGCGAGGCAGTCAAAAGACTATGCAAAGATTTTGCAGTAAGAACCGGAATTGATGTCGTAATACATACAAAAACACAGCAGGAACTGAAGAGCATAATTCTGGAAAATGCAAGAAAAAAGAACAGTGAATATGACATTATCATGGCAGACCTTCAGTGGTCATCTCAGCTTATAAAGGAAAACGTCTTCTGCAAACTGAATGATCTTATGGATTTGTCCGAGACAAATTCCAGATATCTGCATGATTTCAGAACTTTTGCACTGGAATCATCAGAGGATGTATTTGCTTTGCCGGTTTTGATCGGATCGCAGCTTCTTGTCTATAAAGCAGACATTTTTGACGATGCATATATGAAGAAGAAGTTTTACCTTCAGTGCGGTATTCCGCTGGAGCCGCCACAGAACTGGAACGAATACAATCTGGTTGCTAAATTTTTCTCTCAGAAATACAATCCGGATTCTCCGGTTAAATACGGCAACTGTCTGCTCGGAAATAATGAAGAAGGAATGATGGCGGAATTTCTGCCGAGATTCTGGTCATTCGGAGGTAAAAACAATGAGGACGGAATCCTCCAGATTGATTCAATGGCCGGAATCAAAGCAGTCAGAAATCTGTGTGAAGCTTATGAGTATTCGTATCCTGAATGCAGGCACTTTCTGGAAGATGAACAGATAGCGGAGTTTCTGAAAGGAGATATCGCTATGATTTCAACATATAATGTCCACCTTCCGAAGAAACTGGATTATTCCGATGAGAGGATAGGATTTTCAAGCCTTCCCGGAAAAGCATCGGTTATCGGCGGATGGTTCATAGGAATAAGTGCATATTCAAATAAAGTTGAAGAAAGCGTCAAATTCCTTGAGTGGGAATTGAGTAACAGGATATCAATCCGCAGCTCGCTGTTCGGCCAGGTCAGTCCGTTTAAGAAAGTTTTTTATGACAGTGAATTACTGAAACTTTATCCGTGGATGGATGTAGTAAATATGAGAAAAGTTCAGCCGAGGAAGAAAGAGCTTATTATCGGAGAGAGCATTTCAGATAAGCAGCCGGAAGGAATGAATAAAGGAATTGAAGCAATTGTCTGCGAGCTCATCTGGGGTGCGATAAACGGAGCATTGACTCCGGAGGAGGCGGTCAAATACGCTCAGGAGCAGATAATGAACGTGTAAAGTAAATAAATTTTTTAGTTCCGTAAAATAGAATACACATAATCAGACAGAAAACAGCAGGACATTTTAAAAATGTTCGGCTGTTTTTTGTGTGAAAGAACAAATAAAACGTTTTCGTGTAACGATACATCAATCGATTTCTTAAAATTGCTTTAGTTATATTGACGCAGGTTTCAGCCATCCTTAAACTGAATATATGCAATGTGACGAAGCATTATTTGCCTTCGGGAAAGGACGGATTATGGTTGGAATAAAACCCAGATTAGGTGTCGTATCTATGGTTCTGCCCGGATATTATATGGGCGAAGAAATGTGCGAAGACAAGAATAAAGAAGCTTTGAAAATGCTTAAAAAGCTTGGCTATGATGTGATTGCAGCTCCGTGTGCATATTCACCTGACGATTGCCGCAAGGCAGGTGAAATGCTTCTTAAAAAGGATGTTGACTGTCTGTTTGTTTTTTTGGCAACATTCGTAGCCGATTATTTTGTTACCGAGCTTGTAAAGGCCTGTGACAGACCTGTATTTCTATGGGCATTGGACAGAGAGGTTGACTGCATAACTATGGTCTGCGAACCTCTTATCACTGCATCACTTAAGAATCTTAAAAAGGATTGCTGTGTTGTATCCGGAGAATTATATGACGAGTTCTGTGTCGGGAAACTATACAACTACTCAAAAGCAGCAATGCTTAAAAATCAGTTAAGAAAATCAAAATTCGGGTACAGTGACGGAAAGCCGGAGATCATGTACAGCATGGCGGCAAACGAATACCTGCTGGATCAGAAGCTTGGTGTGACGATAGTCAATATGCCTGTTGAAGATTTCTATAAGGAAGCCGATGGGATTGATCCGAAGGAAGTAAAGAAATTCTGGAACGGAATGAAGGGTGATTTCGGATGTGTTGATCTCAGAGAGGGAGATGGAGAACTATCTGTCAGATATTACATGGCAGCGAAATCACAGGTGGTCAAAAAAGGGCTTAAAGGATATTCGCTTAACTGTTTCCCGAATCTTAAGGCACAGATATGCCTTCCGATAGCAATGTTAAATGATGAGCTTATCGGAGCAGGATGTGAGGGAGATTTACATTCCACCATACTTATGACGTCAGTAGGAATGCTTACAGGAAAGGCCGCATTCAACGGAGATTTCCTGCAGCTTAACAGAGAGCAGAATGTGGTTACATTCTCACACTGCGGGGCAGGAGCTCTGACTCTTGCAGGATGCAGAAAGAATATCAGTCTTATGAAGTCACAGGAGACGGAAGACGGACTTGGAGTATTCTACAAAACTCAGATGCCGGGAAAGGTTACGCTTGTCAATCTTATGAACGGCGGTGATCATCTCAGACTATCTGTTATGTGTGAGGAAACGGTAGAGGATCCTTCAGGATACTGCGGAAATCCACTGGCACTTAAATTTAAAGAAGGAGATGTGAGGACGCTGCCCGATGTGCTTGCTCAGGCAGGAACAGGGCATCATTGGACAGGAATGCAGGGAGACTGGGTCGAGACATTCAGACTGTTTGCGAGGATGACAGGTATACAGTTCACACATATCAAACCGGAATAATCCGGAAAGTACTTTTGTAAAGTTCAGTTCAAAAGAACTTTTAATAATATCAAATCAGCAAACAAAAAAATCAGGAGGAAACAATTATGGCTGTAAATGATTTTCGTACAGACACAACCGGTCGCGAGGGCTATATCCAGTCATTCGAGACAACAAACGGAGGCAAGAGCGGAGACCTCATTTCAAAGAGACTTGAGCTCGGCGGACTTAAAGTAGGACTTCTTGCAACAGGATATTTCGAGTTCTTCAGAATGTATGAAGGTCTTGGCGATCTTGTAAAGAGAAACATGGATCATATCGCAGAGTGCCTTAATCCTTATTGCGATCTCGTATATCCGGGATTCATTCAGACACTTGACGAGTCAAACGATGCAGGAATGCTTTTTGCAAAAGAGAACGTAGATTGCATCATCATCGCAGAAGGTACATATACAACAGACTATCTTGTACATCAGGCACTGCTTCATGTACAGAAGAGCGTACCGGTTCTTCTTTTCGCATCACAGGAAAGACCGAACATCAACTGGGAAGAGGGATATGCAGGAGCATGCCGTAACTCAGGACCTATGGGTGTAGTACAGGTAGGCTGCGGACTTCATAAGATGGAGAGATTTATGCCTTACGAAGTAGTAGTAGGCTGTGTAGATGATCCGGAAGTAATGGATGATCTTAAATGCTGGCTGAAGGTTCAGAAGACAATCAGAGATCTTCATTTCTGGAATATCGGACTTATCGGTCATATCTTCCGTGGAATGTATGACTTCCAGTATGACAAGACAGACATCACAGGTAAGCTTGGTCCGCATATCATGGACGTAGATATCAAGCACCTCAGAACATGCTTCGATGAGCTCGCAGATGATGATCCGAGAATCATCGAGATGGTAAATGATGCAAAAGAAAAATATGAGATCATTGACGGACTTCAGGATTCAGATCTCCAGAGAGCAGCTAAGCTCGGTGTAGCTCTCAGCATGGTAATCGAGAGATATAAGCTTGACGGTCTTGCACTGTTAGGACAGCACTTTATCGAGCCTGAATTCAAGACAACAACATACCTCGGACTTGCAAACATCCTTGAGAAGGATGAGGCAATCGCAGTAACAGAAGGCGATGTACTCGGACTTATCATCTGCAAGATCATGAAGGATATGAGCGGCGGAATCACACCATTCTTCGGTGAGTGGGAAGAGATCGACAAAGACATGAACGCAGTATGCTACCTTGGACATGGCTTCATCGATCCGAGATCGGCACGTAAGGACAGAAAGGTTCGTCTTGGCTGTGCATGTGAAGAGTGGGGCTGGGAAGGCAAAGCACCTGGTCTTGAGGGAACATTCCCTCCGGGTCCTGTAACGATGGCACATATCATCTGCATCCACGGAGAGTGGCAGATGTTCATCGCAGAAGGAACAATTCCGGATACACCGCAGCTTGAGGTTGCAGAGTCAACATGTATCGTAAAGGTAGACAAGCCTGTAAGAGAGTTCTATAAGCACGTAATCGAAGCAGGATTTGCACATCATTCAATCTGCTGTCCGGCAGCAATCGGCAAAGAGATGAGAATGTATGCTAAGCAGATCGGTGTTAAGGTTGTTGAACTTTAATCTCTTTTCGAATTTTGTTATCAATTGATGACATCACGATGAATTGAAAGTGGTTTTCCAATTAAGGAGGAAAAGAAAATGAAGAAAGCTTTATGCTTGGTATTAAGCGCAATTATGGTTTTATCGCTTGCTGCATGTGGCGGAGGTCAGGCAGCAGCACCGGCAGCATCTGAAGAGAAGGCTGCAGAAGCTTCAAGTGATTCAGGAAAGAAAGACTATAAGATAGCACTTGTTGGTGGAGAGACATCCAGTGAGTGGTACATGAGAGTTGAAAAAGGTATTAATGAATACAGAGACGAGACCGGAATCAATGCTTCTTTCAACGGACCGGCTACATCAGATCCTACAGAGACAGTTTCTCTGATCAAGGACCTTATTTCACAGAAGGTTGACGCTCTTATCATCAACGTTGACTGCCAGGATGCTGTAGAGCCTGCACTTAAAGACGCACGTGAAGCAGGAATCCTCGTAATCTCAACAGAAGGTACAGGAATGACAAACCGTGATTACGATGTAGAGCCATGTGATAACAAATACTATGGTGAGTACATGATGCAGGGACTTGCAAAGCAGATGGGCGAGAAAGGCAAATACGTAGTTATGGTAGGTGACCTTACTTCAACATCACACAATGCATGGGCTGATGCAGCTATCGCTTATCAGAAAGAAAACTATCCTGACATGGAGCTTATCGACGAGAGACTTGAGAGCCAGGTAAATGCCGAAGTAGCATATGAGAGAGCAAAAGAAATACTCAAGAAGTATCCTGACCTCGGCGGTATCCTCGGATGTTCATCATTCGATCCGCTCGGCGCTTCAAAGGCTATCAAGGAGTTAGGTCTTGACTGCAAGACATTCGGAAACGGAACAATGCTTACAGATGAAGAAGTTCTTAAGGACGGAACACTTGAGGCAATCACATTCTGGGATCCGGGTCTTACAGCAAAGGCTATGTGCAATCTTGCAGTTCAGATTCTTGACAATGGCGGCAAGGGTGACGGCGTTGTTAAGGAAGGTATGAATCTTGGTTATGAAGGATATGACAATTGTGTAGTAGACGGACAGTGCATCTATGGTAATGCACTTGTATATGGTACAGTTGATAACTTTGATGAGTATCCATTCTAATTAATTGTTGTTTTATCTATGTGACTGCCCGTTACGGCGGGCAGTCCGTATCTTTATTATTACGGACGGGAGAAAAGACTATGTCTGATACTTTGTTGAAATTATCCGATATCAATATATCTTTCTCGGGTGTTCAGATTCTGAAGAACATAAACATGCAGATTCAGAAGGGAGAGATACACTGTCTTATCGGAGAAAACGGATGTGGAAAATCAACAATAGTTAAGATCGTATCCGGCGTGTACAAACCGGATTCAGGAACTATCGAGATAAACGGTAAGAGCCATTCTGTTATGAATCCAACAGCAGCAATGGAAGAAGGAATCCAGATTATCTGGCAGGACTTCTCAGTATTTCCGAACCTTACGGTTTTTGAAAATATTGCTCTCAACCAGGACTTATATAACAAGAAATTTTTTGTAAATCAGAAAGAAAGACGCAAACTGGCCAGACAGGCATTGGATTTGATTGGCGTTGATATAGATCTTGATGCAACTGTCGGGTCACTTTCAGTTGCGAAAAAACAGCTGGTAGCTATAGCCAGAGCACTTTTAAATAATGCTAAATTCATTATTATGGATGAGCCTACGACTGCTCTTACGAAAAATGAAGTTGCATCTTTGTTTAAGGTGGTCAAGGATCTTCAGAAGCAGGGTATGACTATACTGTTCATCGGTCATAAGCTTGATGAGGTGTTTGAGATTGCAGAGAACTTTACCATAATCCGAAACGGTGAAGTAGTAAAGGAAGGCCAGACAAAGGATTTCAAGCAGGATGATTTTGTATATTATATGACCGGAAGAAATATCAAGGAATCTTTGTTTGACGCACCGAAGATGGAGAAAGACAGCAAACCGGTCTTTGAAACAAAGAATCTTTGCCTCGAGAACGAGTTTGAAAATGTCAGCCTGCATATCAATCCGGGAGAGGTACTCGGTATCACCGGACTTCTCGGATCAGGAAGAACGGAACTTGCTTTGTCGCTCTACGGTATGCACCCGGCAACAAGCGGAGATATATACCTGAACAGTGAAAAGATAAATGTCAGCTCAATTGACGAAGCTATTAAGCACGGCATAGTGTATCTGCCCGAGGACAGACATACAGAAGGCCTTTGTATGAGAAGAGCTATTTATCACAATATCCATATGTCAACATTTGACAAGTTCGTAGGAAAGAACGGAATCAGTGAATCGGATATGTATGATGATGCTCTCAAGTGGGTAGACAAATTCCATATCGTAACTCCGGATGTAGAGAACCCGGTAGCAACGCTTTCCGGAGGTAATGCACAGAAAGTAGTTATTTCCCGACTTATGTCGATGAACCCTAAGGTGCTTATCCTCAACGGACCGACAGTTGGTGTTGATGTAGGAGCGAAGTTCGATATTCACGAAGAAATAAGACGTATTGCAGGAGAGGGTGTTGCAGTTATTCTCATCTCGGACGATATTGCTGAAGTTCATGCAAACTGCAATAGAATTATGGTCATGCGGGCAGGAAGAATCACAGATGAAGTCAGAAACTGTGATGTAACTGAAGAACAGCTTGCAGAAATGCTCAGCAGACAGGAATGAGGTGAAGAGGATGAATAAGATAAAAAAATTAATCAGTTATCCGGAAAGCTTCTGTCTGCTCATTACTATCGTTCTTTTTATAGTCATTGAGATTCGAAGCGGACAGTTTTTTACATCAAATAACCTGACAGATCTTCTGGCATCATATACTGTCCCGGGAATCATGGCAATGGGAAGTTTGATTGTTTTTATCTCCGGCGGTCTTGATATTTCGTTCCCCGCTTTATGTTCTTTGGGTGGATTTATCACACTTACCGTTTTTAAGAATTTTACAGGGTCGGTAATATTCCCGTTCCTGTTCTGTTCTTTGGTATGTGGCCTTTTGGGTATGTTCAACGGTGCTATCATCGCCAAGTTCAAGTTCGCACCGCTGATAGTAACACTTGCTACAGAATCGCTTTTCTGGGGTATACTCCACGGAATCTTAAGAGCACGTGAAATTTCAGTTTTACCGCCATGCTTCGAGAAACTTCAGGACTCTGTCATCTGGATTGCAACAAATCCGGAAACAGGCATATCCAGCCGTCTGCCGGGTGTTTTCCTGATTTTTGTCGGAACAGTCATAGTAGCTTCATTGCTGCTCAGAAAGACAGTATATGGTCGTAAGCTTTTTGCAGTCGGCGGTAATCCGTCGGCAGCGGAAAATGTTGGAATCAATGTATTTTGGATCAGAGTTTCCGCATACATAATCAGCGGTATTACAGCAGGAATTGCCTGCCTCTGCAGATCATGCATCATCGGAAATTATCATCCGAATGCATTATACGGTTATGAGTACAATGTCATCTCCATGGTAGTTCTTGGAGGATGTTCACTCAGTGGTGGACGAGGCAGCGTCATCGGAACGATATTCGGTGTTATCCTCATTCAGACTATGAACCTGAGTCTTACACTTATGAACGTTCCAACTTATTGGCAGAAATTCTGTACAGGCGTGATAATGATTATCGGTATCAGCTATTCGGCATACAGGACCATGAAATCAAGCCAGAAACTTTCACAGGTTATGTCAAAGTCTGACGATAAAGCCAGGGAGGTGAAATAAGATGAAGGATAAAGCAAATTTCAAGACATTTGTTAAAAAGAATTCTTATTACCTGTATCTTATTATCGCTCTTTTGATCATCTTTATTGCGATGGCCTTTATCAGCGACAGCTTTTTCACAGTAACAAACTTTATAAGTATGATGGAGCAGATGTCCGATTACGCACTTATGGCATTGGGAATCATGCTTTGTATCTGTGCCGGCGGTGTTGATCTGTCAACAGTTGGTGTTGCCAATATGACAGCAGCCATCCTGGCATCATACCTTATCAGGTTTGCTCCGGATGATTGTTCAACAGGAACATTGATATTTTCATGTATCGTAGTTGTAATACTTGCGCTGATTATCGGAGCTGCAAGCGGAACATTTAATGGAATCCTGATTGCAAAATTAGGTATTCCTCCTATGCTTGCAACTATGAGTACAAACTATCTCTATACCGGATTGTGCATGGTTATAACAAAGGGTGTTTCGCTTTCAGGTATTAATGAAAGATTTGTTGAAGCATTTACATTCAAGATCTTTAATTTCCTTCCTATAGGAATAATTGTATTTATTCTTGCAGCTGTATTTATCTGGTACGAACTCAAGAAGACATCGTTCGGAGTAAAGCTTTGTATGGTCGGAACGAATCCTACCGCTACATATTTTGCCGGTATCAACAATGATTGGATTAAGATAAAAACGCATATGATCAGCAGCACTCTGTCAGCAGTTGCAGGAGTTCTGATGCTTGCAAGATTAAGTTCATCCAGAGCCGATTACGGTAAAGCATACAGTACACAGGCCATCCTGATCTGTATCCTTGGCGGTACTGCAGCAGTTGGAGGAAAATTTTCCATACCTGGAACTATACTCGGCGTATTCATAATTCAGGCGATTACTACCGGTATAAGTATGACACCGGGTGCAAACAGCTATATGAAGAACCTGGTATATGCGGTACTCCTGCTTTCGGTAATGATACTGGATTACTACAGAACCAATAAAAAGGTTAAAGCCAAATGAAACGTATAGGTCAGGTTATCAGAATAAAACCGGGATTTGAAGAAAAATACCGTAAGCTCCATGCCGATGCATGGCCTGGAGTTCTTGATATGCTGAAGAAAGCTAATATTCAGAACTATTCGATATACATTAAAGACGATCTGCTTTTTGCATTTTTTGAGTATACAGGAGATGATTATGAAGCAGATATGCAGAGAATAGCAGACGATCCGGTTTCCATCGAATGGGAAAAAATATGTAACGAATGTCAGCTTCCGTTCAAATCCGGGGGAAAAGTTGAATGGACAGATATGGAAGAAATATTTCACATGAAATAATTGTTTAAGGAGAAAAGCATGAAAACAATAAAAGATAAACAGCTTCTTATGGCAGCAGATTTTGCAGGTTATCCGCTTAAGGAAGAAATCAAGGCATATCTTGAGAAGAAGGGCTGGACTATAACAGATATCG
>JAUNOA010000070.1 GCA_030531245.1 Lachnospiraceae bacterium | reverse complement strand
GTAAGAGATTTTCTGTATGAAAAACTTTTGCCAACATTTACTTTACAGTGTCTTTAGAAGGCTATATACTTGACAAAAGCAACGGCTTTAGATACAATAGTTTCGTTCGCTTATGAACGAACTGCAGAGGTATCGAAGAGGTCATAACGAGGCGGTCTTGAAAACCGTTTGTCCGCAAGGGCACATGGGTTCGAATCCCATCCTCTGCGTCTAAACCGCAGCACAGGACATAGGCTGCGGATTTTTTATCTGACAGGTATAAAAACCCGTCATATATATGGCTAATGTTCCGAAATCGGAGCATATACAATCGGCAGAAGTACCCAAGTGGCCGAAGGGGCTCGCCTGGAAAGTGAGTAGGTCGTTAATAGCGGCGCGCGGGTTCAAATCCCGCCTTCTGCGCTTATAATGCTCTGATGATTACATTTTCATCGGAGTATTTTTTTACATCAGGGTCAGGCTCATAATAATCCAGGAGGAAAAGAAATGAAGTTAATTATTAAGAACGATTACGATGCAATGTGTGACTGGGCTGCAAAACATATCGCGGCAGCCATTAACAAACATAAAGGAGATAAGCCATTTGTACTTGGTCTTCCTACAGGATCATCACCGCTCGGTGTTTACAAGAGACTGATTCAGATGAACAAGGCAGGAATGGTCAGCTTTAAAAATGTCGTTACATTCAACATGGACGAATACGTAGGTCTTTCACATGCCCACAAGCAGAGCTACTGGTACTTCATGCATGACAATTTCTTCAATCATATCGATATCCCGAAGGAAAATGTCAACATTCTTAACGGTATGGCAAAAGATCTTGAAAAAGAATGTGCAGAGTACGAGAAGAAGATTGCCTCCTACGGTGGCATCGATCTTTTCATGGGCGGCAGCGGAGTTGACGGACATATAGCATTCAACGAGCCGTTTACATCACTTAATTCACGCACTGGAGTCAGGTCACTTACACAGGATACGATTATTGTCAACTCACGTTTCTTCGGAAACGACACAAGGAAAGTTCCGACAAAGGCCCTGTCGGTCGGTGTAGGTACAGTTACGGATTCAAAGGAAGTACTCCTTCTTATCAACGGACACAATAAGGCACGTGCCCTTAAGCACTGTGTGGAAGGCGGAGTGGACCATGCCTGGACTATCAGCGCACTTCAGCTTCATAACAATGCATATATTGCCTGTGATGAGCCGGCATGCGGAGAACTCAAGGTAGATACATACAAATACTTTAAGGAAGTTTATAAGAACGAGAAATAATAATTTATGATTCACAGTTGATGTCAGAGATAATTCTGAAATCGGACAAGGGAGAAAGAAAAATGACAAAAGAACCTATTTTCAAGGGTGTTGCAACAGCACTGGTTACACCGTTGACTGCAAATGGTGTGGATTATGCAAAATTCGGTGAGATCATAGAGTGGCAGATTCAGGAAGGTATCAACGCGCTGGTTATAGCGGGAACTACAGGTGAAGGATCTACACTTTCGGATGCAGAGCACAGGGATGTTCTTAAGTTTGCTATTGAAAAGGCAGCCGGAAGAACGAAGATGATTGCAGGAACAGGCTCAAACGATACAGATTATGCCATATCCCTTTCAAAATTTGCCTGTGAGCTTGGCTACGACGGACTGCTGGTAGTTACTCCATATTATAACAAGACTACACAGAAGGGACTTATTGCCATGTTTACGGCTATTGCAGATGCCGTGACAAAGCCTGTCATTTTATACAATGTACCTTCACGCACAGGCGTCAATATAGAGCCGTCGACCTATGCGGCACTTGCGGATCATCCGAATATAGCTGCAATCAAAGAGGCAAACGGCAACATTTCAAAAATTGTTGAGACTGCGGCACTGGCAGGAGATAAGCTGGATATTTATTCGGGTAATGATGATCAGATTGTCCCGATTCTTGCGATGGGCGGAAAGGGAGTTATCTCTGTTCTTTCAAATGTTGCACCGAAACAGACTATGGAGATCTGCAACAGATTCTTTGCGGGAGACTGTATCGGAGCTGCAAAGATCCAGACTGAATATATGGATCTTATCAATGCGCTCTTCTGTGAGGTCAATCCGATTCCTGTGAAGGCAGCTGTGGCAGCTATGGGATTCGGTGAGAATTATGTGAGACTTCCTCTTATACCTATGGAAAAAGATCATGAGGAAAAACTTCTCGCGATAATGAAGAAACACGGGATTCTGTAATCCGGCTGAAAGGACTTTTTATGAACATAATAATCAGCGGAGCAGGCGGATTTATGGGCAGGGAAGTGGCCCGGCTTGCGGATAAGGGATATAATGATATGAAGGCTGTGGCGGGAGTGGATCCTGTGGCAGATGGCAGCGGTTTTGTATTTGAATGCTGCAAAAGCTTTGAAGATCTGGAAGAGCATCATCCGGATCTGGTTAAAGCGGCGGATATCATAGTTGACTTTTCGCATCATGCGGCAACTGAAGCTTTGACGGCATTTGCCGTAAAGAACAGTATCCCGCTGGTTCTGGCAACCACGGGGCAGACAGAGGAAGAGATCGTCGTAATCAAAGAGGCATCACAGAAGATCCCGCTGTTTTTTGCTTCCAATTATTCAATCGGGATTGCTCTTCTGGTACAGCTGGCCAGAACAACAGCGGCTGCGCTTCCTGATGCGGAAGTGGAAATCGTCGAGATTCATCATGACAGAAAAATAGATGCACCGAGCGGGACGGCACTTACTCTGGCAAAGGCGGTACAGGAAGTACGCCCGGGGTCAAGGATAGTTACAGGCAGAAGCGGTATAGCCAAAAGACAGCCGGAGGATATAGGCATCAGTTCGGTACGTATGGGCAATGTTGCCGGAATCCATGAGGTTATGATAGGTACGCAGAACCAGACGATTACGCTTAAGCATGAGGCTCATTCCAGAGCACTGTTTGCGGAAGGTGCGCTGACGGCAGCGGCTTTTCTGAAAGGCAAAGAGCCGGGACTCTATGACATGGACAGTATGCTTCGGGGATGAACCGGAAGCAGCGGAATAAAGGCCGTGGTGCAGAACGCATATAAAAGTTGAATTTTACAGAAGGAATCATATGAGAGTAGCAATTTACGGATACGGAAATTTAGGAAGAGGCGTAGAACTCGCAGTCAGAGAGAATAAGGACATGGAGCTTTTCGGAGTATTCTCCAGGAGAGATCCGGCAGCGGTAAAGACTCTGACAGGAGCGGCAGTTTATCCGGCAGCGGATGTAATCAAATATAAAGATCAGATTGACGTAGTAGTTATCTGCGGCGGAAGTGCCAAAGATCTTCCGGAGATGACGCCGATGCTTGCCGGGTATTTTAATGTGGTTGACAGTTTTGATACTCACGCAAGGATACCGGAGCATTTTGAAAATGTTGACAGAGCCGCCGCAAAAAACGGACATACGGCCATCATTTCAGGCGGATGGGATCCCGGTATGTTTTCGCTGATGAGAGCGTATGCTTCAGCTGTTCTTCCGGGAAGTACAAGTTATACCTTCTGGGGAAGAGGTGTCAGTCAGGGACATTCGGATGCTATCAGAAGGATACCCGGAGTGCTTGATGCAAGACAGTATACGGTTCCTGTTGAGGAAGCACTGGATAAAGTAAGAAGCGGAGTATGTCCGCAGCTTACTACCAGACAGAAGCATACCAGGGAGTGCTACATAGTGGCAGAGGAAGGCGCAGATAAGGCAGCTATTAAGAAAAGTATCGTCACCATGCCGAATTATTTTGAGGATTACGATACGACTGTTAATTTTATTTCCATGGATGAGCTTAAGGCAAACCACAGTAAGCTTCCGCACGGCGGAGTAGTGATCTCTACGGGTAGGACAGGACTTGATAAAGAACATACTCAGACTGTTGAATATAAACTTACTCTGGATTCAAATCCGGAATTTACATCCGGAGTTCTGACAGCTCTCGCAAGAGCAGCATTCAGATTAAATGCAAAAGGTCAGACAGGATGCAAGACTGTATTTGATATTTCGATATCGGATATGTCAGGACTCAGCAGTGAAGAATTGAGAAAAATGATATAAGTAAGTTTTGAAAGGAGACATATCATGAATCCTGAATTAAAAGCAAGAATTCGTTGTGAAGATTTGTGGGAAAAGGTTCGTTCGGCCAGAGAGGCATCAAGTTATGTTGAAAAAGGCATGACTCTCGGAGTAAGCGGATTTACACAGTCAGGTTATACGAAAGCAGTTGCAGCAGCACTTGCCAAGAGAGCAGAGGCAGGAGAGGATCTGCAGCTTACAGTGTATTCAGGGGCTTCACTCGGAGACGAGTTTGACGGTGTGCTTACAAGAGCAGGTGCGCTTAAGTGCCGTATGCCTTATCAGACAAACAAGGATCTGAGACAGGCAATCAATGAAGGAAAGGTCAAATATGTGGATATCCCGCTGGGAGTTATGCCAGGATGGGTGAGAAACGGATATCTCAATCATATTGACATCGCTCTTGTTGAGGCAGCGGCTATCACTGAAGAGGGAAATATCATTCCTACGACTTCTGTAGGTGCGACAGATACATATGTTAAGTGCGCAGATAAGGTCATTATCGAAATCAACACATCGGTTCCGGCATCACTTGAAGGAATACATGATATATACACACCGGAGCCTGCTACAAATACACAGCCGATACCGATTGTAAAGGCAGGTGACAGGATCGGAACGACATACATTCCGTGCGATCCGAAAAAGATCGTGGCCATTGTTGAAAGCACTAAGCTTGACGGCGGTGTAAAGGATGTGCCGATCGATGATGACTACAGAAAAATGTCTCAGATGCTTATAGAATTCCTTGAGACACAGGTCAGAGAAGGCAAGATGGCCAATCCGCTTCCTCCTATCCAGGCAGGAATCGGCGGGGTTTCCAATGCGGTACTTCAGGGACTGAAGGAGTCATCATTTGAGCATCTGAATGTTTATTCAGAGGTAATGCAGAACTCGATCATCAGTCTTATAGAGGCCGGAAAAGTCGACAGCGCATCAGCAACATCGATTACCATGCCCGGCAGCATGCTTCAGGATTTCTACAGCAATTTTGAAAAGTATAAAGACAAAATCGTGCTTCGCCCGATGGAGATAAGCAACAGTCCGGAGGTCATAAGAAGACTCGGAGTCATCGCTATCAATACAGTCATTGAAGCCGATATCTACGGAAACATGAACTCCAGCTATGTCGGAGGCAACCGCCTCATGAACGGTGTCGGAGGTTCGACGGATTTCGCAGGCAACGCAGGACTTTCAATCTTCATTACAAAGTCGACTGCAAAAGACGGTAAGGTTTCAAGCATCGTTCCTATGGTAAGTCATGTGGATCACAGTATCAAAACAGCACATGTACTCATCACGGAACAGGGTATTGCCGATATGAGAGGCCTCGACGTAAACGAGAGAGCAGAGCTCATTATCGAAAATTGTGCTCATCCTGATTTCAGGGCACCTCTTAAGGATTATCTCAGAAAAGCAAGAGTGCTTTCGGATTATCCGGCATTCCCGTTCAGCACGGAGGCTAATGATATCTTTCGCGCAAAATATACTCAAGGTTAAATAAAATAATCCCCTGTCGCTTCAAAAGTGACAGGGGATTATTTGCATTTCTTTA
>JAUNOA010000026.1 GCA_030531245.1 Lachnospiraceae bacterium | reverse complement strand
GGGGGGATACAAAGATGAAAGCCGTCTCGGCAAGAGAAATCGGAACGACTAATAATCTCCGGAAAGTATTTATGTCTTATTTTCCGGTGCAGGCCTTTTCAAACGGTCTTCCGGCCATAAATACTCTTATTTCCAGCTTCATTATCGGAAATTTCTTCGGGTCAAAAGGACTGGCTGCAATAGGATTTGCCGGACCGTTCACTACCTTAATGCTTGCTATCGCGACAACCATTTCCATGGGGTCTCAGCTGCTTTGCGGAAAGCTTATCGGTAAGGGAGACCGTACAGGGGTAAAAAGTGTGTACAGTTCGGCCATTGTTTTATGCCTTGTATTCGGCGTGCTGCTGATGGTATTTGCAGCAAATTGTACCGGTACCATAGTATCATGGCTCGGGACTTCACAGGAAACTTACTCGATGACAAAGGGATATATCAGAGGCCAGGCTGTAGGGATGATCGCAGCGGTTCTGTGCTCATCGCTGATTCCGTTTGTTCAGCTTGATCAGGCCAAAAAAGTTTCCACAGTTGCGATAGCTGTAATGGTTACAGTAAATGTAGGTTATAATTTTGCAAATGCACTGTTTTTCCACGGCGGAATGTTTGGAGTGGGACTGGCTTCATCGTTGGGATATATCTCTGCAACGGCCATCTGTCTTTTTTATCTGATTTTTAAGAGTAGTTTTTTTAAGTTTTCCATATCGGATATCAGTTTCCGTTCCATGAAGAATATTTTCAGATTCGGTATTCCGACAGCTGTTTCAAATATCTGTATGGTATTCAGAGACCGGGGATTCAATGCTGTATTGTTTGGTATGGGCGGCACTATGGCTGTATCTGCGGCTACACTTGCCATAAACTTTTCCAATGCTGTCGGTGGCAATACCATTCAGGGAGGATATTCGGGAACAGCCAATCTGCTGTCAAGTGTACTGGTAGGAGAAAGAGATGTGGATTCTCTCAGAAAGATGCCCAAGACCATCATACAGTGTATTTATCCGATCTATATAGTTGCTTATATATTGATTTTTATTTTCTCTAAAAATATAGTTCTTGCATTCGGAGCTGATCCGGAGTATCTTGATCTGTTTGTTATGGCGCTCAGACTTTACTGCCTGTGGTTCTTCAGCAATCCGTTCAAGACTCCGAGTTTATCGATATACTGGGCTTTGGGAAAAGTTCGCCTTGTCAGCCTGTTCTATTTCATTAATGATCTGGCAGCACCTTTCTTCAGCTATTTTGTACTATCAAAGTTCTTCGGAATTGCTGTTGTCTTTGCCGCAACTATCATCAATGAGGTATTCACAGTTACAGGTTATATAACTTACTACACGATAAAGATGAAGAAGATGCCGAAGTCGCTTTTCGAGATTACATATATTCCGAGATCATTAGGTGTTGCTAAAGAGGATACTCTGGCTCTGGTTATTCAAAATGAAGCATCTGCTGTTAATGTTTCCTCGCAGGTCATTGATTTCTGTAAATCCAAGGGTATGTCTGCCGGAAAAAGTTATTATTGCGGACTTGCCATTGAGGAGATGGCGGTTGATAAGATTATAAACGGAAACAAAAAACAGTCAGGCTTAAACCCGCTTACAATTGATGTCAGAGTATATTATGAGGATAACGGGATTTCAATCATGCTCAGAGATAACTGCGAGGAGTTCAATCCGGAGCAGTGGATGGAGCTTCATGCTCCGGAAGATCCTTTAAGGAGTCTGGGGCTTAAGATGGTGACGGAAATGTCCTCTGATTTCAGCTATCAGAGCACATTGGGACTTAATGTATATACCATTAGAATTGAACCGGATGCGGCCTGAACGGTTTGACAGAAATATTATAAATATCGGCAGAGACCGAAAATATAACTTACAATAACAGGAGACGTATTATGAAGACAAAAGAAGTTGTACTGAAAGCGAGAGAACTGGGAAAGTGCATACCGGCATTTAACTGTCCGCATATCCCGATGGTAAAGCCTATCTGTGAGGCAATAAGAGATGAGAATTCTGTTGCCATGATTCAGGTGGCACGTGTTGAGTGGGAAAAGATGAGCGCAGAATCACTTGAGAGAATAGCAGAGGAATATGACAAGTATAAAGTTGAGGGACATACGCTTCTTCATCTTGATCATATCCCGGCAGTTGATGAGGATTTCAAAAAGGTTGACTATATGGACCTTCTGAACCGTGCGTTCAAGGTAGGCTTTCAGTCAGTCATGATCGACGGATCGAGACTCTCACTGGAAGACAATATAGCCGTAACCGGTGAGGCTGCGGCAGCCGCTCATGCTGCAGGCGTTCCGATCGAAGCTGAACTCGGTGCAGTTATGGGCCATGAGGCCGGAGAAATGCCTCCATACGAAGAAATCTTTGCAAAGAAGATGGGATTTACCAAGCTTGATGAGGCTCAGAAGTTTGCAGCAGAGGCAAAGTGTGACTGGTTATCCGTAGCATGCGGGAATATTCACGGCAGAGTAGCTGAGGCAGTACGCAATCAGAAGAAGCCGGAAGCAAAACTCGATACTGCTCATATTGCCGATCTTTACAAGGCAGCAGGCATCCCGCTGGTTCTTCACGGCGGAAGCGGCATCAATCATGAGTGCGTGCTTGAGGCAATCAGGTCGGGAATTGCCAAAATCAATGTCGGTACAGAAGTTCGTCAGTGCTATGAGTTTGCTCTTGAGGAGAAGCCGGGTGACATCGCATATGCGCAGGAAAAGGTTTATCTGAAGACCCGTGATTATATCAAGAACTATCTTTATAATACTGACCTTGCAGATGTAATTAAATAAACACCATATTATTTATTCACATCCTTCACATAAATATCCCTCTGCAGGACCGATTCGTTCCACTGCGGAACGCTTTTATGGAAAGAGGACTGGAAAAGGCGTTCCTTGTTCCACTGCTCTGCGCCATTCTCCAGCAGAGGGATTTTATGTTCAGGATGTCGCTTTATTATTATGACAAATAAAATATATTATAAAAACGCATACATCAGGGAATTCGAATCACGTGTTCTTGCCTGCGAAGAGGGGAAGGGCGCGTGGTTTGTTACGCTGGAGAGTACGGCATTTTATCCTGAAGGCGGAGGACAGCCTGCTGATCATGGTATTCTGGGAGATGCAGGAGTCCTTGATGTTCACGAGAGAGACGGCATCATTTTTCATACCTGTGATAAACCGCTCGAGGTCGGAAGTATTGTCAAAGGAGCGATAGACTGGGAGCGACGTTTTGACCATATGCAGCAGCATTCAGGTGAACATATAGTCAGCGGTATGCTGTGCAGCCGCTTCGGCTGTGATAATATCGGATTTCATATGGGAGAACAGTCGGTTCAGATCGATTATAATGCCGATATTACCTGGGAAGAAGTACTCGATGTCGGGAAATGTGCCAACCAATATATCTGGGAAAATCATGCATTTGTTGAGCTGTGGCCTTCGCAGGAAGAACTTAAGACCTTGAATTACAGAAGTAAGAAAGCACTGGAAGGAGCAGTCAGGATAACTGAGTTTCCTGGTGCAGACATGTGTGCGTGCTGCGGAACACATGTGGCATTCAGTTCGGAGGTCGGATTGGTTAAAATGCTTTCCGTACAGAAGATAAAAGAGGGTGTCAGGATAGAAATGCTCAGCGGAAAAAGGGCACTTGATTATCTATCGCTTGTCTGGGAACAGAATCAGGGTATAAGTCAGGCCCTTTCAGCAAAACCTACGGACACTCTGGATGCAGTCGTAAGACTTAAGGAGGAAAGCAGCAGCCTGAAATATCGAATCGGAATCATGGAGATCGAAAAACTGGAGAAGCTGAGCCGGGAATATGCCGGAGCAAAAGATCCGCTGGTTATTGTGGGTGAGCTGGCACCTGATAATGTGCGCAGACTCTGCGATATGATTTCTGAAAAGGCTGAGGGATGCTGCAGGGTATTTGCCGGAATTGACGGGAATTACAGATACTCAATCATAAACAAGGGAGAGGATATCAGGGAACTGGTTAAATCCATGAATTCAGCTCTGAACGGCCGCGGCGGAGGAAGGGACGGTTTCGCTCAGGGCAGTGCAATATGTACCAGAGAGGAAATACTAAAATACTTTAGTTAAGTTTGTTTGTTTAGATGCATTTTTACTATATTTTCAGGGAAAAACATCGCGTTTTTATACAAAAACGCGATGTTTTTATTTTGTACAATTTTAGTTGGATTTTTGTATTGATTTTCATACATGAAGGTGCTAAAGTACTTTAGGATATAATGTTAGTTATTTAACAAACAACTTTGTGCAGTAAATTACTATTGTCTGAATAAAAGACAGATATGCATTCCAGGAGGTTAATATGAGTTCAAAGATTACAATTATCGGAGCCGGCAATGTAGGTGCAACAATAGCTTATGCTCTTACACTGAGAGAGGCGGCAGCAGAAGTGGTACTTATCGATATCAATAAAGATAAGGCTGACGGAGAAGCAATGGATATCAGTCAGGGTGCCGCATTTATCTCTTCAACCATCGTGCGTTCCGGAGATTATGTTGATGCCTTCGGATCAAATCTTGTCATTATTACTTCCGGAATGGGAAGAAAACCGGGTATGACACGTCTTGATCTGGCTGCTACGAATACGGAGATACTTATGCAGATTATACCGAATATTACAAAATACGCTCCGGATGCAATCTATCTTATCGTAAGCAATCCGGTCGATATACTGACTTACGTATTCACAAAGTATTCGGACATACCGTCAGAACATATCATCGGTTCGGGAACCATACTCGACAGTGCAAGACTCCATGAGTATCTGGCAGCCCACTATAAGGTTAATCCTACGAACATCAATGCACACGTACTGGGAGAGCATGGTGATACATCGTTTATCCCATGGTCATGTATCAATATCGCCAATGTTCCGGCAGCTGATTATAATAATTACCTTCTTAACGGCAATCATAGATTCACACCCGTTGACAAAGATGATGCTATATCCTATGTAAGAGACAGCGGTTCATATATCATTAAGAGAAAGGGTGCGACTTTCTATGCAGTTTCAGCGCTTCTTTGCTATCTCAGCCAGGCAGTTCAGAGCGATCAGGTAACAGCTCAGGATCTTTCAACGGTTCTTCACGGAGAGTATGGTATATCCGATGTCGCATTAAGTCTTCCGACGCTTGTAGGAAACAGGGGTGTAGTCAACAAGATTTTACTGCCTCTCGCAGAGGACGAGCTTGCAGCACTTCATGCAAGTGCAGATAAACTCAAAGAAACGATAAAGAGTCTTAATCTTTGATTGGAAAATGTCGGATTTTTTGAACACGCAATTGAAAAACTATAGAAGTATTCAATCTGATATAATGAAACAGTCAGCGATTTTTACTCTGACATAACAATACGAAAGGCAGATTATTATGGAATACAGAATCGAACACGACTCCATGGGAGAGATGCAGGTACCTGCAGACAAATACTGGGGTGCGCAGACAGAAAGAAGCCATGAGAATTTTCAGATAGGTATAGGCATCGAGACAATGCCGCTTTATATCCTCAGAGCTTTCGGTGTGCTCAAAAAAGCAGCTGCGATAGCAAACAATAAACTGAAACCCGAAAAAATGACGGATAAGAAAATGCACGCAATATGCCAGGCCTGTGACGAGGTCATGGATGATCTGCTGGTTGATCATTTTCCGTTGGTTGTATGGCAGACAGGTTCCGGCACACAATCCAATATGAATGCCAATGAAGTTATAGCCAACAGAGGAAACCGTATCGCCGGAGAGAAACTTCTGCATCCGAATGACGATGTCAACATGAGCCAGTCATCCAACGATACTTTCCCGACAGCAATGCACATCGCGGCAGTTGTTTCCATAGAAGACAAGCTCCTGCCGGAGCTGAACAAGCTGATTGAAGCTTTTAAAAAGCTTGAAAAGGAAAACGAGGGGATAGTTAAGAGCGGACGTACACATCTGCAGGATGCGGTTCCGATAGCTTTTTCACAGGAAATAAGCGGATGGAGATCAAGTCTTGAAAGAGATGCGGAAATGATCAGACTTTCTCTTGATCCGCTCAAAGAGCTTGCTCTTGGAGGAACAGCAGTAGGAACGGGACTGAACGCTCCTGACGGCTTTGCAGAGCTTGTTGCAGAGGAAGTAAGCAGAATAACAGGTAAGAATTTCAGAACAGCGCCTAACAAGTTCCATGCACTGACATCAAAGGATGAAATAGTATTTGCTCACGGGGCACTCAAGGCACTTGCCTGCGATATGATGAAGATCGCAAATGATGTGCGCTGGCTGGCTTCCGGTCCGAGACTCGGACTTGGCGAAATCCATATACCGGAAAATGAGCCGGGATCATCTATCATGCCGGGCAAGGTTAATCCTACACAGTGTGAATCAGTCACAATGGTAGCGGTTCAGGTTATAGGAAATGATGTCGCTGTCGGATTCGGCGCATCACAGGGCAATTTTGAGCTGAATGTCTTTATGCCGGTTATCGCGTATAATTTCCTTCAGTCGGCAAGACTGCTGGCAGACTCCATCACATCATTTACAAAGAACTGCGTTGTAGGAATCACAGCCAATGAGCAGAAGATGCATGACAATCTCTACAATTCTCTTATGCTTGTTACGGCACTTAACCCGTATATCGGATATGAGAATGCAGCCAAGACGGCAAAGAAAGCTTATAAAGAAAACAAGTCACTTAAGGAAGCTTGTGTGGAACTGGGATTCCTCACACCTGAGCGATTTGATGAAGTTTTCCATCCTGATCTGATGGTATAAACTGATTTACAGTTATAAAACAGTATACGCAAGGAGATATAAATGAAACTAAGTTATTTTCCGGGCTGTACACTTAAGAACAAAGCGCAGGATCTTGACACGTATGCCAGAAAATCCGCTTTGGCTCTGGGTATTAAGCTCGAAGAGATAGAAGAATGGCAGTGCTGCGGAGGTGTATTTACGACTTCCAATGATGAAATCGCCACAAAGCTTTCATCGGTACGAGCACTTGCAGATGCAAAAGAAAAGGGACAGGCACTTGTTTCGGTATGTTCCGCATGTCATAACGTGATAAAGCAGACGAATCATGCCATGCAGAACGACAGGGAGTTTGCAGATAAGGTGAACAGATACCTGTCTCCGGATATACAGTATGACGGAAGCACAAAGGTATATCATTATCTTGAGATGCTCAGAGATATCGTAGGTTTCGACGAGCTTGCCAAAAAGGTTGTAAATCCGTTGTCCGGAAAGAAGATAGGGGCATATTACGGCTGCCTTCTTTTAAGACCGGTGAAAGCCATGGAAATGGATGATCCCGAAAATCCTGAAATCATGGAGGACTTTATCAGAGCAATCGGCGGAGAGCCTGTCATTTACCCGTACAGGAATGAATGCTGCGGCGGATATATTGCACTTGAAGATCCTGAACTTGCAAAGAAAAAGAGTAATATGGTCACAGACAGTGCAGCCAGGGCCGGTGCTGACTGTATCGTAACCGCATGTCCTTTATGCAAGTATAATCTCGTAAAGAACGGATCCGATGTTCCGGTAATATACTTTACGGAGCTGCTTGCCGAAGCACTCGGAGTTAAGGAGGATTGATATGTCTCTAAAGAATAATGAAAACCTTCGTGATGAAGTACTCAGAATGAGCGGAGTCAATCCGAGAAAATGCATGCGCTGCGGAAAATGCTCGGCTACATGTCCTTCATACGATGAGATGGAATATCATCCGCATCAGTTTGTATATATGGTCGAGACAGGTGATATCGGGCCGCTGATGAATTCGCAGTCGCTTTATAAATGTCTGTCATGTTTCGCATGTGTCGACAGATGTCCGCGTGAAGTTGAACCGGCAAAGCTGGTTGAGGCACTGAGACTTGCAGCTGAACGCAGGCAGGGTGGAGATCATATGACACCCGGGATGATCACGGAATTGTGGAATGAAGATCTTCCGCAGCAGGCTGTGGTCAGTGCTATGAGAAAATATAAAAAGTAAGGAGGGCAGCAATGCAGAGAATTGGCGTATTTGTATGCTGGTGCGGAAGCAATATTGCAGGAACAGTCGATGTTCAGGCAGTTTCCGATGCTCTTAAGAATGAGCCGGGCGTTGTTTTCTCCACCAACTATCAGTATATGTGCTCCCAGGCGGGGCAGAACATGATTAAGGATGCCATAGCTGAGTATAAACTCACAGGCATCGTTATCTGTTCATGTTCGCCGAGAATGCACGAGGCAACATTCAGAAAGACCGCGGAGTCCGCGGGAATCAACCCTTATATGGTTGAAATAGCAAATATCCGCGAGCAATGTTCATGGGTACACAAGGATAAAGAAACGGGTACGGAAAAAGCCATCATACTCGGAAGGACAGCAATAGCAAAGGTCAATCTTAATGCTCCGCTGACCGCAGGAGAAACACCTGTTACCAAGAGAGCACTTGTGATCGGAGGCGGTATTGCAGGTATACAGACAGCACTTGATATCGCAGATGCAGGATTCCAGGTGGATATTGTTGAGAAAAAACCGACTATAGGCGGTAAGATGACTCAGCTTGACAAGACATTCCCTACACTTGACTGTGCGGCATGTATCCTCACACCCAAGATGGTGGATGTGGCCCAGAATGAGAACATAAGGATATTCTCCTACAGTGAAGTCAAAGAGGTTAAGGGATTTGTCGGAAACTTTGATGTAAAGATCACAAAGCATGCCAGATATGTAAAAGAGGATGTGTGCACAGGATGCGGACTCTGCACAGAGAAGTGTCCTATGAAGAAGGTTCCGAATGAGCATAATCTGGGCATGGATACACGCAGTGCCATCTATATCCCGTTTGCACAGGCAGTTCCGAAGGTTGCGACCATTGATCCGGACTACTGTAACATGCTTAAGAACGGCAAATGCGGACTGTGTTCAAAGATATGCGCCGCAGGAGCCATAGACTATACTCAGAAAGACGAAGAGATCGAAGAGAAGTACGGTGCTATCGTGGTGGCTACCGGTTACAATCCGATAAGCCTTGATAAGTTCGACGAGTTTGCATATAACCAGTCAAAGGATGTTGTCACATCACTTGAACTTGAGAGACTGATGAATGCGGCTGGACCTACCGGCGGAACGCTGCTTCGTCCATCGGACGGAAAGCATCCTCATACGATAGTCATGGTTCAGTGCGTAGGATCAAGATGCAGCGCGGGAGCAAGAAAAGGCAAAGAGTACTGTTCCAAGATATGCTGTATGTATACCGCAAAGCATGCAATGCTGATACGTGACAAATATCCGGATACCGAGGTTTATGTATTCTATATCGATGTGCGTACACCGGGTAAGAACTTCGACGAATTTTATCGCAGAGCGGTTGAAGAATACGGAGTGCATTATATTAAGGGTATGGTAGGAAAGGTTTCTCCTGAAGGAGACATACTGAAGGTTCAGGGATCCGATCTTATTACAAACGAGCAGATACATATTGATGCGGACATGGTTGTACTGGCTGCCGCAATCGAGCCGGACAAGTCTGCAAGACCTCTTGCAACCATGCTCACGGCAAGTATGGATACAAATGATTTCTTTACTGAGGCACACCCTAAGCTTCGTCCGGTAGAGAGTCCTACAGCAGGTGTTTACCTGTCAGGAGCATGTCAGGGACCGAAGGATATTCCTGAGACGGTAGCGCAGGCAGGGGCAGCGGCTTCAAAGGTTATAGGACTTTTATGCAAGGATTCACTTAAAAACAATCCATGCATCGCTCATTCGGATGAAATGATGTGCAATGGCTGTTCATGCTGTGAGAAGGTTTGTGCCTACGGTGCGATAACTTATGTCGATAAGGAATTCAGGATGCCGGACAGAACGACTCAGATCAGAAGAGTGTCACAGGTCAATCCTGCGGTATGCCAGGGATGCGGTGCATGTACTGTTGCCTGTCCGTCGGGAGCCATGAATCTTTACGGATTCGCAAATGAGCAAATAATCGCGGAGGTGGATGCAATATGCAGGTAGAAGGATACAGACCGTTGATAGTAGCATTCTGCTGTAACTGGTGTTCTTATGCCGGTGCCGACCTCGCAGGCAATAACAGACTCAGTTATCCGGCAGATGTAAAAATAATCAGAGTACCGTGTTCATGCAGAGTCAATCCGATGTTCATTTTGAGAGCCTTCCAGCGCGGAGCTGACGGCGTCATCCTTTGCGGATGTCATCCGGGAGACTGTCATTACACAACAGGAAATTTCTATACCAGAAGACGTATGGCACTGTTGTTCTCGATGCTTGATTATCTCGGAATAGAGAGAGAAAGAACCAGAGTTGAGTGGGTATCCGCAGCCGAAGGCGCAAAGTTTGCGGCAACGATGAATGATTTTGCCCGGAAGGTTGCCGAACTCGGTGAGAATAAGAGACTGGAGGATCTGCGATGCAAACAGTAAGTAGAGATTTATTGGTAAATAAAGCAGCTTCTCTTCTGAATGACGGAACGGTACAGACTGTTCTGGGCTGGAGAAAAGGTCTTTTTGATTATGATATCACCCCGGCACAGTTTAAGACCGAAGATGATATCAGAAAGAATTTTGAGTGGAATGATAACTGCGGAGCAAATCTTTCAAAGTATCTTGTTAAACTAACAAGGAAACTGGAAGGCAGGATTCTGGTTTTCCTGAAGCCATGCGATACATACAGTTTCAATCAGCTGCTTACAGAGCACAGATTCGACAGAGAAAAAGTATATGCTGTCGGAGTGCATTGTGACGGTATGAAGGATGCCGACGGGAATGAACTTGAAAGATGCTATAACTGCAAGAGTAAAAAGCATGTCGTTTATGACGAACTGATCGGCGAAGAAGGAGAGGTCCTTGAGAGCAAACGCTTTGAGGATGTCGAGTGGCTTGAGAGTCTGACTCCCGATGAGAGATTTGCATTCTGGAAAGAGCAGTTCTCGAAATGTATACGCTGTAACGCGTGCCGTGATGTATGTCCGGCATGTACCTGTGAGATATGCGTATTCAACAATCCGAATTCCGGAATTGAAAACAAGGCTCCCGTAACGAGCTTCGAGGAACAGAATTTCCATATCATCAGAGCTTTCCATGTGGCGGGAAGATGTACGGACTGCGGAGAGTGCTCCAGAGTATGTCCGCAGCACATACCGCTGCATCTGCTTAACAGAAAGCATATAAAAGATATAAACGAGTTTTACGGAGAATATCAGGCAGGTGCCGAGGTCGGACAGAGGGCTCCTCTTATCAACTATACACCTGATGATATCGAGCCGTACGAAATATTTGACGGAGGTGAGAAGAATGTATAAATGCAGTATAGATTCACTTCCGGCAGTTCTTGATGAAATCAGAAAACACTATGAGGTTTTTGAATGTGATGAAAGAGGTGCCAAGCCGTTTTTCTTCCCTCAGGCAGAAGACCTGATGAAATTCAAAACCGAAGGGAAGAACATCGAATTATTTGACATCAGATCCGAAGCTGAAGATTTTGTGGTTTTCGGAGTTCATGCCTGCGATCTGAAGGCACTTACCGTTTTGGATAATGTTTTTCTGAAGGATCCGGTGGATACCTATTATCAGAGCAGGAGAGAGCACGGCATCATCATTACCGAGGCATGCACAGCACCTGCAAATACCTGTTTCTGCACAGTATTCGGAATTGATCCGTCAGAACCCGGAGGGGATGTAACAATCTGGAAAAACAGTCAGAATGTATACTGGCTCTTCAACACGGTAAAGGGCGGAGATCTTTTCATGAAGATCGAAAGCGTTCTTGAAGAAGGCGGAGATGATGCAGTAGATTCCATCAAAGGGGAGATCAGGAGAAATCTGGACAGGCTTCCACTTGCAGGTCTTTCTACGGATGATTTCGGTGCAGGCAAGACAGACAAATTTTTCAATGATCCGGAGTGGGCAGGCCTTTCCGAAAGCTGTCTGGGATGCGGAACATGCACTTTCGTATGCCCGACATGTCAGTGCTATGACATAAAGGATTTTAATACCGGTCACGGAGTAATCAGGTACAGATGCTGGGATTCATGCATGTATTCGGAGTTTACAAAGATGAGTGCAGGTCAGCCGAGGCTTACTCAGCTGGAAAGATTCAGACAGAGATTCATGCATAAGCTTGTTTATTATCCCGATAATAATGACGGTATGTTCAGCTGTGTGGGATGCGGAAGATGTCTGCAGAAATGCCCGATTCAGATGAATATCGTTAAAGTTATGAAGAGACTGGGAGGTGAAGCAAAATGATGAACAATGAAGCTTTGATCCCGAAAATTGCGGTTATTACGGATGTGCGCCAGGACACACCTGATATCAAGACATTCAGGGTTGTGACACCTGACGGTAAAAAGCCGTTTGATCATATGCCGGGGCAGTGTGCGATGGTTTCCATTCCGGGAATCGGTGAGGCTATGTTCTCAATCACCTGTTCACCTACACAGACAGAGTACATGGAATTCTCAATCAAGAAATGCGGATGCGTCACACAGTGGCTGCATCAGGCAGAGGTCGGACAGCAGGTTACGGTCAGAGGACCGTACGGACATCCGTTTCCTGTAGATACGGAATTTGCAGGACATGATCTGATATTTGTGGCAGGAGGTGTAGGACTGGCTCCGCTTCGCTCCGTGATCAACTACTGCCGTCATTACAGAGACAGATACGGTAAAATCGATATTGTATACGGCTCAAGAAGCAAGGATGACCTGCTTGATTATAAAGAGATTATCGAGGAATGGTCAAAGGATGCAGGAGTTAACTGCCATATCACGATAGACCGTGAGCAGGAAGGCTGGGACGGACATGTAGGTTTTGTCCCCAACTATGTCAAGGAACTTGGTTTTTCCACCGAAAACAAAATCGCAGTTCTTTGCGGACCTCCTGTTATGATCAAGTTTACACTGGCTGGTCTTGTTGAACTGGGATTCACGAAATCACAGGTATACACAACACTTGAGCTTCGTATGAAATGTGGTATCGGAAAATGCGGACGCTGCAATGTAGGCAATAAGTATGTCTGCAAGGACGGACCTGTTTTCCGTCTTGATCAGCTTGATGAATTACCGAACGAGTATTAAACAATTGGAGAATAATGATGGAGAATTTAGTTAGTATATTTTTATTTGGTAAGGAGTATAAGGTACCGGATAATCTGACGATTATGAGTGCTATGGAGTATGCCGGATATCAGCTCAAGAGAGGCTGCGGCTGCCGCAATGGATTCTGTGGTGCTTGCGCAACGCTCTACAGGATCAAGGGTCAGTCGGAGCTGAAGGCATGTCTTGCCTGCGGCACAAAGGTTGAGGATAACATGTATATTGCCACACTTCCTTTCTTTCCGCTTGTCAAGAAAGTCTATGATATCGAAAAGATACCGGCAACTCAGCAGATCATGATGCAGCTTTATCCCGAAATCTACGCATGTGTGGGATGTAATGCATGTACTAAGGTCTGTCCGCAGGAACTCAATGTAATGCAGTATATTGCATACGCTCAAAGAGGTGATTTTAAGAAATGTGCCGAAGAGAGCTTTGACTGCGTAATGTGCGGATGCTGTTCGACCAGATGTCCGGCAGGCATTTCCCATCCGCAGGTTGCAATGCTTGCAAGACGTATCAACGGAAAATATCTTGCACCGAAGTCAGCGCATCTTGCAGACAGAGTTCAGGAGATTAAAGACGGTACATTCGAGGAGCTTATCGAAGCACTTATGGATAAGCCGCTTGATGAAATCAAAGAATTGTATAATAACAGAGAAATAGAGAAGTAAGGAGGAGGACGATATGTATTCAGAGCAGTTCCAGGAGTCTTTAAAGGCAGTCGAAGCGGCAAGAGATGCAAATACAGTCCTCGAACCGAGACGTATGACAGCAGACGAGAAGGATGCACTTCTCGCAAAATATCATCCGGATTATAAAAAAGAAGAATTTGAAGACCTTAAGGTAGGTCCCAATAAGGGCGAACCGGTTCCGAAGGAGCTTGCAGCTACCCTTCAGGCACATTCAAGAATCAAGGCAGATGACGTGGATCTGGAGCATCCGGATTTCGATGTGGATGTACTTATCATCGGAGGCGGCGGTGCAGGATGTTCAGCGGCTATTGAAGCCGATGAGGCAGGTGCCAGAGTCATGATTGCCACAAAGCTTCGCATGGGAGATGCCAATACCATGATGGCTGAAGGCGGTATACAGGCAGCAGATAAAGAAAACGACTCACCGGCAATCCATTTTGTGGATGCATACGGCGGAGGACATTTTGCAGCAAAGAAGGAGCTTCTTAAAAAGCTTGTCTGCGATGCACCGGACTGTATCCAGTGGCTCAATGATCTTGGAGTTGAGTTTGATAAAGACGAGAACGGAGTCATGATTACAACGCATGGCGGAGGTACATCAAGAAAGAGAATGCATGCGGCAAAAGATTATTCAGGTGCCGAAATCATGAGAACTCTTCGTGATGAAGTACTTAACAGAGAGATTCCTGTTATTGATTTTACGGCAGCACTTGAACTTATTCTGGATGATAAGGGAAACTGTGCAGGTGCCGTACTCGTAAATCTTGAGACAAATCAGCTTTATGTGGTCAGATCCAAAACTGTTATTCTGGCAACAGGCGGAGCGGGACGTATGCATTATCAGGGATTTCCGACATCCAACCATTACGGCGCAACAGCCGACGGACTGGTTCTGGGTTACAGGGCAGGAGCAAAGCTGCTGTACGCGGATACTCTCCAGTACCACCCTACAGGTGCGGCATTCCCGGAGCAGATTTTCGGAGCTCTTGTTACCGAAAAAGTACGTTCACTTGGAGCAAAGCTTGTCAATGCAAAGGGTGAGGTATTTATGCATCCGCTTGAGACACGTGATGTGGCAGCTGCTTCAATCATCAGGGAGTGTACAGACAGAGATAATGGCGTCGAGACCGGTAAGGGCCTCGGGGTATGGCTTGATACCCCTATGATTGAAAAAATCGGCGGAAAGGGTACAATAGAAGCCAGAATTCCGGCAATGTACCGTATGTTTGCAAAGTACGGAATCGATATGAGAAAGGAACCCATACTTGTATTCCCGACATTGCATTATCAGAACGGCGGACTTGATATCAACGTTGACGGAGAGACCACGAATATTTCGAACCTGTTTGCGGCAGGAGAGGTTGTCGGAGGAATCCACGGAAGAAACAGACTTATGGGCAATTCACTTCTGGATGTGGTTGTTTTCGGACGTAATGCAGGAAGAAATGCAGCAGCAAAAGCAAAAGACGTTACGGTAGGAAAGCTTACGCTTGCACATCTGGACAGGTTTGAAGAGGAACTGAAAGATGCCGGAGTTGAGACAACGATGACATCTCCGAAGCTTCTTCCGAAATATACAAAAGACTTTAAATATATTTGCAGCAATATGGAGGTTCAGTAATGAAGTTATTTGGAGGGGTTATTCCGATTACGGGCATCTCATTTCTGATGTTCAGTATACTGCTTATCGCAGTTGTCGGATATGCATTCGGACGTATCAATGTCAAGGGAGTATCTCTTGGAACAGCCGGAGTGTTTGTCATGGCTCTGGTTTACGGATGCATACTTTATAAAGTGCTTGATGCACAGCTGTTATCAACTGTAGGGGAAGAAACTGTAAGCTACACAAAGAATGCGCTGAAGATAGTTGAAAATCTTGGACTCATTTTCTTTGTTACCTCTGTAGGATTTATTGCAGGACCGAAATTCTTCGTGAATATGAAGGTCAATTTTAAATCATATGTCCTGTTGGGACTGATCATCATTCTTGCCGGCGGACTTGCAGCTGTTGCATGTATCCTTGTGGGAAGAGCAACAGGAGAGCCGGATTCGGAGAGACTTACAGCTATGGTTGTCGGACTGCTTTCGGGTTCGCTGACATCAACTCCGGCATTTTCTGCTGCAAAGGCTACGGTTGCAGCAGAGTATGAAGATATCGTATCAGTAGGACACGGTATCGCATATATCTTCGGTGTTATCGGAGTTGTCCTGTTTGTTCAGCTGGTTCCCAAGATCACTAAAGCCGACATGGACGAAGAAAGGAAGAAAATCCAGATCGTTGATGACGGATCGTCTATCAAAAAAGTCAGAACAGATCTGATTAAGCTTGACAGTTTCAGTTTTCTTCCGATCATGTTTGCCGGAGCAGCCGGAATATTTGTCGGAGCCATCAAGGTTCCGCTGTCTGCGCAGGGACTTTCGGGAACTACATTCTCGCTTACTACAACAGGCGGATGCCTGCTTGTGGCACTGCTCATGGGACATTTCGGACATATAGGCAGACTTAATATCATGCCGAGGGAATCCACACTTAAGGTATTCAGGGAACTGGGACTTATGCTGTTCCTTATCGGTGCCGGAGTGGCCGGAGGTGCAAGCTTTGCTGCCAACTTCCAGTTCATATACTTCGTATACGGCGTATTCATGACTATAGTACCGATGATTGTCGGATATATCTTTGCAAAGAAGGTACTCAAACTGAGCCTTCTGAACAATCTTGGCTCTATAACTGGCGGTATGACATCCACACCTGCTCTCGGAACTCTGATCAATGTTGCGGAGACAGAAGATGTTGCATCGGCATATGCGGCAACTTATCCGATCGCACTGATAGCAGTCGTATTGGTATCGCAGTTCCTGATAATATTGTTTTAATTATTAAACATAATCCATGTATACAAGACCTTGCCTGAAGCAGGGTCTTGTTTTATAATTAAAAAGATAGTATGTGCATATACCGAGAGATATGCTTATTGGATAAAAACATTTTTTTATGAAAAAAAAAGATGTAAAGAATGTATTTAATACATTGCCGCTTGTCAGCCAACTGGGGATTTCTCTGGTAGTTCCCCTGGTTTTTTGTCTGCTCATATGCTACTGGCTGACAAACCGGTTCAGTATCGGTTCATGGGTTTATATTCCCGGTATTGTTTTCGGACTCGGAGCTTTTGTATCCACATGTTACAGGATTTATAAAAAAGAAACGGATGCTGCCGGAAACAGTAAAAAACCTTTGGGCTTTAATGAACATAACTGAAATGAAAATTCAGCCTGTAATAAAAACAGAAACACTGAAAATTGCCAAAGCAGAAGCGATAGGTGTGCTTCTGATGTTTGTCGTATTTTTTGTTCTGCATCTGATAATTCCGGAGACAGTGCCTTTCGGAGCAGGTGTTATCACTTCCGGGATAATCGGTGGCGGTGTGGCAGTTCTCAATTTCTTTCTTATGGGTCTTTCGATTCAGAAGATGACAGAGACCGAAGATGCGGATCTCGGGAAGAAACTGTTCAAGTCTTATTACAGATACAGAATGCTCATTCAGATAATATGGGGTGTTATCGCACTTGCAGTTCCTTTCTTCCATGGAGTTGCAGGACTGGTGCCGCTGATTATTCCTACCTTTGCGATAAGGATGGACGGAATCAGACAGGCGCTGCCGCTTAATAAAAAAAATACGGAGACTTCTGATATACAGGAGCCGGAGCCGGGAAAGGAGCCGACTGATAAATGAATATTTCTGTTACAGGTCCGAGGATATTTTACACGATCCACACAGGCATACCTATACTCGGGGATTTCAATATTACCGAGACCCTGGTAGTCAGCTGGATCGTAATGATAATAATAACAGGATTATGTATTTACTTAACCCGTGATCTTAGGGTTGAGAATATCTCAAAGCGACAGGCTGTTGCTGAAATGCTTGTAGAAACGCTGGAGAATTTTGTTTCTAACAATACCGGCGGCAAGAAACAGTTTATGAAGCTGGTACCGTTTATCGGAGCTCTGTTTTCAACCAGTCTGCTGTCGAATCTTATCAGTCTTACCGGGCTGAGATCGCCTACGGCGGATCTTTCGACGGAAGCAGCATGGGCAATAGTCGTATTTATCATGATTACGGCGGAAAAGATCAAATCCGCAGGTCTCGGAGGATATTTCAAGGGATTTACGGAACCGATATTTGTCATGACCCCTTTCAATATTCTGTCCGAGCTGGCTACTCCGATTGGTATGGCATGCCGACATTTCGGCAATATCTTATCCGGAATCGTAATCAACGGCCTGATATACGCCGCACTGGCATTACTGTCAAATAAGGTATTGGGACTGATACCGGGACTGGTCGGAGATTTTCTTTCCAACATCCCGATCTTCAGTGTCGGAATCCCTGCATTCCTTTCTGTATACTTTGACTGGTTCACAGGATTTATGCAGGCATTCATATTCTGTATTTTGACACTGCAATATATTAACAACGCTTCAGAATCATAATAACAGGTTTAGAAATCTAAGGAGGATTCAGATATGTCAGATTTTCAGGTATTAGCAAAAGGTATAGCACTTTGTGGTTGTGCAATCGGTGCAGGCTGTGCGCTCATTGCAGGTATCGGCCCCGGTATCGGTGAAGGAAACGCAGTTGCAAAAGCACTGGAGGCAATAGGCCGTCAGCCGGAGTGCAAGAGTGATGTCACAAGTACGATGCTTCTTGGTGTAGCCTGTGCAGAGACAACAGGTATTTACGGATTCGTAACAGGACTTCTGCTTATATTTGTTGCACCGGGTATGTTCATGAACTTCCTCGGATGACGGAAATTTCAGGTAACTCTTTTTAATAACAACACTATTGCGAAAGGGAATAATAATGCAGACTCAGGATTTGGTTACGATTGTGCCATGGACATTCATAGCGCAGATCTGCAACTTATTTATTCAAATCTTTCTTATCAAAAAATTTCTCATTAAGCCGATAAAAGAAGTTATTGCAAAACGTCATGCTCTTGCAACGGAGGAACTGGACAAAGCACGCAGGACCAATACCGAAGCAGAGCAAATCAAATCGGAATATGAAAGTAATCTTGCCAATGCAAAGGATGAGGCAGCAACTATCATTCAGACAGCAAACAGGACCGCAATTCAGAAATCCGATGAAATCATAGCAAACGCAAACAAGGAAGCAGCCGCTATCCGCAGAAAAGCAGAAAACGACATAGCCCTTGAACGCAAATCTGCTGTCAATGAAATTAAAGATGAGATCGGTTCGATGGCTCTTGATATTGCGGAAAAGATTATCGAGCGTGAAGTTGATGAGGAAGATCATAAGAAACTGATTGACGAATTCATTGAAAATGTAGGAGATGTAAAATGACGAAAACAGCCGCTGCGTACGGGAATGGCCTGTATGAGCTTGCTGCAGAAGAAAACATCTGTGATGAGATTCTGTCAGAGGTAGGTGCAGTTGATAAGATTTTACGGGATAATCCCGATTATCTCAGGATACTCAGTGAAAACTCCATCCCGAAACAGGAACGGTTTAAACTCATCGATGATGCTTTTTCCGGAAAAATCAATAAATATCTTCTGAACTTTATGAAGATATTGTTTGAAAAAGGTTATATCAGGGATTTTTCCGGCTGCGCGAGGCAATATGTCATCAGATATAACGAAGCGAACGGTATCTCGGAAGCCGTTGTCACATCCGCTGTAGAACTTGATGAGCTTCAGAAAGAAGCTTTGATCAGAAAACTTGAAACTATAAGCGGAAGAAAAATCATACTGAAGGAACGAATCGACAGGAGTATTGTTGCCGGACTCAAGGTGGAGATGGACGGAATACAGTATGACGGTTCAGCTTCAGGAAGACTTAAAACGATACGTAAGAACGTATCGGATATCATTGTATAAAGGCGGGCTATAATATGCAGTTAAATCCCGAAGAGATTTCAAAGGTTATACGTAACCAGATAAAATATTATGAAAATGCCATAGATAAGACAGAGACAGGTACGGTTCTGATGGTAGGTGACGGAATCGCCAGGGCCAGCGGACTTTCGGACTGTATGTCCAACGAGCTTCTCGAATTTGAAGACGGCACTATGGGTATGGCGCTGAATCTGGAAGAAAACAGCGTGTCATGTGTTCTGTTCGGATCCGATCAGGGTATCAGTGAGGGCCAGGTCGTTAAGCGTACCGGAAAGGTAGTGTCTGTTCCTGTAGGTGAGGCTATGGTCGGAAGAGTAGTAGATGCACTGGGTCAGCCGATTGACGGTCACGGACCGATAACAACCGACGAGTACAGAGCAGTTGAATCTCCGGCGCCCGGAATTATCGACAGACAGCCGGTAAAAGAGCCTCTGCAGACGGGTATCAAGGCTATCGATTCCATGATTCCGATCGGAAGAGGTCAGCGTGAGCTTATCATAGGCGACCGTCAGACAGGAAAGACCACGATTGCGGTAGATACCATACTTAATCAGAAAGGGAAGGATGTTATCTGTATCTACGTAGCTATCGGACAGAAGAGATCCACTGTTTCAGGTATAGTTGAACAGCTTACACTGAACGGGGCAATGAGTTATTCAATAGTTGTTGCAGCTACGGCATCTGATGCTTCTCCGCTTCAGTATATTGCTCCATACACAGGATGTACTATCGGTGAATATTTCATGAGACAGGGTAAGCATGTGCTTATCATCTATGATGATCTGAGCAAGCATGCTGTAGCATACAGAGCAATTTCGCTTCTGATCAGAAGACCTCCGGGCCGTGAGGCATATCCGGGTGATGTTTTCTATCTGCATTCAAGACTGCTTGAACGTGCGGCTAAATTATCGGATGAACTCGGAGGAGGATCTCTTACGGCGCTTCCTGTAATCGAAACCCAGGCAGGAGATGTTTCCGCATATATTCCGACGAACGTAATATCGATTACGGACGGTCAGATATTCCTTGAAACGGAACTGTTCCATTCAGGAATCATGCCGGCAGTAAACCCCGGTATCTCCGTATCACGAGTTGGTGGAAATGCGCAGATCAAGGCTATGAAGAAGGTTGCCGGAACTCTTAAGCTGGTTTATTCACAGTACAGAGAACTGCAGAGCTTTTCTCAGTTCGGTTCCGATCTTGATGCCGATACAAAGGCCCGTCTGGATCAGGGCGCAAGAATCGTAGAGATACTCAAGCAGGATAAGGGAGCACCGGTTCCTGTTGAGAAACAGGTTGCCATCATCTATGCGGCAACGAAGGGATATCTTGATGATGTAGCGGTTGAAAAAGTCAGAGAGTACGAACTCGGATTATATAAATTCCTGGACAATGACCAGAACGGCATCTCGTTCATGAACGCAGTCAGGGAAACAGGAAAACTGGAAGAGGATACAGAAAACAACCTTAAACAGGCACTTATTTCTTATGGAGAAAGTCTGAAAGCCTGATATACAGTAAATCGGAGGAGAAGCTATGGCTTCTAACATGAAAGCAGTAAAACTGCGCATGAAAAGCATAGAGAGCACCAGACAGATTACCAAGGCTATGGAGATGGTCGCCACATCCAAGCTTAGAAAAGCAAAGGATCGTGCTGAACTGATTACGCCGGGTTTCACGGTAATGAGACATACCCTGCGGGATATAGCTGAAGGAAATCTGGATTTTTCGTCTGTCTATACCAGAAACCCGGGAAATGACAAAGCCTGTTATATCGTGATAGCGGGCGACAGAGGCATGGCAGGCGGATATAACAACAATCTTTTCAAGTATGTTGAGAGGAAGGCTGACGGCAGAGATTTTTCGGTTCTTCCTATAGGGAAAAAAGCTTATGAGTATTACAGCAAAAAAGGTTATGACATTGTAAGCGACCAGCTGGCCGACAGCGCGGAAAAAAGTATTTCGGAATGTTTTGAAGTTTCAAAATCAATCTGTGATGCATATAAAGAAGGTAAGTTCGGACATTTTCAGTTGTATTATACGGAATTTCAGAACATGATGAATATGGTTACGAGGAGAATTCCTCTGCTGCCGCTGGAGGATTTTGATAAAAAGAAAAATCCGAAATCTGAAATCAAGAGCATCATAGAATACAGTCCGGATGAGGAAACCGTATTTGATAAGATTGTTCCGGAATATATAGCTTATGTTCTTTATTCCGGAATATGTGAGTCTTTGGCGAGCGAATATGCTGCCAGAAGAAATGCCATGGAATCCGCAACAAAGAATGCGGAGGAAATGCTTGACGATCTGAGTTTATATTATAACAGAGTAAGACAGGCCGGCATTACACAGGAGATCACAGAGATAATCTCCGGTGCAAATGCATAAAGGAGTAGATATGGAGAATAAACATATTGGTAAAGTAATACAGGTCACCGGACCGGTCATCGATATCAGGTTCAATGAGGGAGAGCTTCCCGCTCTTCTTAATGCTGTGGAGATAATGATCGGTGAGAGAAAACTGGTGGCTGAGGTTGCTCAGCAGACAGGTGATGATGTTGTAAGATGTATCGCCATGAGTTCGACTGACGGACTTGTCAGGGGAGCTGATGCGGTTGATACAGGAAATACAATCACTGTACCTGTAGGAGAGGAATGTCTGGGACGTGTATTCAATCTGCTCGGAGAGCCTATTGATAATCTTCCGGCTCCGGATGCAAAAGAGCGCTGGTCTATACACAGATCAGCACCTTCCTATGAAGAGCAGACTCCGGCCACAGAGATACTTGAAACAGGAATTAAAGTAGTAGACCTTATCTGTCCGTATGCAAAGGGCGGTAAAATAGGTCTGTTCGGAGGTGCCGGAGTTGGCAAGACCGTACTTATTATGGAGCTTATTCATAATGTAGCAACAGCGCACGGAGGAATCTCCGTATTTACAGGTGTAGGAGAGAGAACCCGTGAAGGCAACGATCTGTACGGTGAGATGAAAGAAAGCGGTGTAATCGATAAAACCGCTCTGGTATACGGTCAGATGAATGAACCGCCGGGTGCCAGAATGAGAGTAGGTCTTTCCGGACTTACGATGGCAGAGTATTTCAGAGATGTTAAAAACCAGGATGTGCTTCTGTTTATTGATAACATTTTCAGATTCACGCAGGCCGGTTCAGAGGTATCGGCTCTTCTGGGAAGAATGCCTTCGGCAGTAGGTTATCAGCCTACCCTTGCAACAGAAATGGGTGCACTTCAGGAGAGAATCACGTCTACAAAGAAGGGATCCATCACTTCTGTACAGGCTGTATATGTTCCGGCAGATGACCTTACCGATCCGGCTCCGGCTACTACATTCACCCATCTGGATGCAACTACGGTACTTTCGCGTGATATTGCATCTCAGGGTATCTACCCGGCTGTTGACCCTCTTGATTCAACCAGCCGTATACTGTCACCGGAAATCGTCGGACAGGAACATTATGAGGTAGCAAAGGGAGTTCAGCAGACTCTTCAGAGATATAAGGAGCTGCAGGATATCATTGCCATTATGGGTATGGACGAGTTGTCTGATGAAGACAAGCTTACGGTATCGCGTGCCAGAAAAATTCAGAGATTCCTTTCACAGAGCTTCTTTGTTGCAGAACAGTTCAACGGAGTACCGGGTAAATATGTACCGCTCAAGGAAACAATCAGAGGCTTCAGAGAGATTCTGGACGGCAAGTGTGACGATATCCCTGAGGGACTGTTCCTGTTTGCAGGCACGATTGACGATGTATATGAGAAAGCGAACAAACAGTAGGAGGTCAGTGTATGGCAAATACATTTCATCTTCAGATTGCTTCTGTTGACGGACTCATATATGACGGAAGTGTCATAAGCATATCATGCCGCTGTGTGGACGGAGACAGAACTATACTTGCGGGACATACCAATCTTGTTACATCTGTCGGTATGGGTACGGCAAAGGTCATCTTCGAGGACGGATCTGAAAGGATGGCTGCCTGTATCGGCGGAATGCTCAGTGTTATGAATGGAGAATGCAGACTTATCGTTACCACCTGGGAGTGGAAGGATGAGATAGATATCGAGCGGGCCAAAGCCGCCAAAAAGAGGGCGGAGGAAAAACTGGCCGGACAACTTGATGAGAAGAATTATAAAATCGCTAAGGCAAAACTGCACCGAGCACTTATCAGAATGCAGACATCGATGGGAGCGAAGTAGGTTAAAACGGAATAGTATATAATTACTCTATAAATCTATAATTCATAAAACTGCACTTTAAATGACGTAAAGCATACTAAGTGCAGTTTTTATTAGAGAGAAAAATGAATAAACTTGGATTCGGAATGATGAGACTTCCTTTGAATGATATAAACAACCCAAAGGATATATGTAAAGAAAAATCTATAGAATTGGTAGATGCATTTCTGGAATCAGGATGTAATTATTTTGATACTGCATATATATACAATAAGGGACAGTCAGAGAAAATAATAGGGGAGATTCTTGTTGACCGACATCCCAGAGAGTCTTTTATTCTTACAGATAAAATGCCCTGCATGCTTATTAATAGAAATGAGGATTATGATACTATTTTCAATAAACAACTTGAACGTACTCATACGAATTATTTTGATAATTATTTCCTACATGCATTCGGTAAAATGTATTATGAAGAAACGAAGAAATATAACGGATTTGACTGGCTGAATAATAAGCTTAAAGAGGGAAAAGTCAGACATTTGGGTTTTTCATATCATGATGATGCAGAGACGCTTGACAGAATACTTACTGAGCATCCGGAGTTTGAACTGGTACAGCTTCAAATCAATTATGCAGACTGGAACCATCCGACAATACAATCAAGACTGAATTATGAAGTATGTGTTAAGCACGACAAGAAAGTTATAGTAATGGGACCGTTAAAGGGCGGGTCACTGGTGAATCTGCCGGATGATGTGTTGGAATTGTTGAATAAAAAGCAACCATGTTTTTCCTGTGAGGCGGCATATCGCATGACAGCGGTATCCCTGGGGCTCAGATTTGCAGGAGGTCTGAAAAATGTTCAGATCGTTTTGTCCGGTATGAGTGATTTAAAACAGCTTAAAGATAATATCCGTATACTGGAAAATGTTCGTGCGCTCACTGAAGAAGAAAAGACACTTTTATCTGATGCAGTTCAGATGTTCAATGCGAAAAAAACTATTCCCTGTACATCTTGTAAATATTGTGTTGGAGGATGTCCTAAACAGATACAGATTCCTGAATATTTTGGTTTATATAATACCCAATACATATTTGGAATGGGAGATAACTATATTCAGAATGCGCTTAATATTTCAGGAGGCAAACCATCCGAATGTATAAAATGCGGAAAATGCGATAGCATATGTCCTCAAAAGCTGCCGGTTTGCGAGTATATGGAAAAGGTATCAAAATTATTTGAATAGTCATTAATATATCAAAAAGGCCGGTATATTTATACCGTAAGCGGTCTATAACCGCACGTTAATCATCTGTTCGAATCTGTGAGACAATT
>JAUNOA010000069.1 GCA_030531245.1 Lachnospiraceae bacterium | reverse complement strand
CTTGATATGATCCGTCAGTTCGGACATGAGGAAGTAGCATTTTTCAACAATGAGAAGGTAGGTCTTAAAGCCATCATCGCCATCCACAATACCAATCTCGGACCGGCAGTCGGCGGATGCAGATTGAACCCGTATGAGAGCGAAGAAGAGGCACTCTTTGATGTTCTTCGTCTTTCAAGAGGAATGAGCTATAAGAATGCATGTGCAGGACTTCCGCTCGGCGGAGCAAAGGGCGTTATTATTGCAAGACCTGATCAGAAGACAGAGGAGCTTTTTGAAGCTTTCGGTGAGTGTGTAAACTCTCTCAACGGACGTTACATCACAGCAGAGGATGTAAGAACTGACTGTGAGAATATGGAATGGGTTATGCGTAAGACACCTTACGTAACAGGAAGAACCAATGTATCCGGAAGTCCGTCTCCGTTTACTGCATTAGGTGTATTTGACGGTATCAGAGCTACAGCAAAGTTCCTGTTCGGATCAGATGATCTTAACGGACTTAAGATTGCTGTTGCAGGTCTCGGATCAGTAGGTATGGATCTTGCAGAGCGTCTTGCAAAGGCAGGAGCAAAGCTTATCGTTACAACACATACAAACAGAGCAAACATTGAGAAGGCAGTTAATGAGTGGGGCGCTGTTGAAGCACTTGAAGGAGAAATATATGCTACAGAGTGCGATATCCTCGCACCTTGCGCACTCGGAGCAACACTTAACTATCAGTCAATTCCTGAACTTAAGTGCAAGGCTATTGCAGGAGCAGCAAACAACCAGCTTCTTGATGACAACTGCGGCGAACTTCTTAAGAAGAGAGGAATCGCATATGCACCTGATTTCATCATCAACGCAGGCGGCGTAATCAATGCAGGACAGGAAGCATTCACAACATATAACAAAGAGAATGTAATCGAACAGGTTCATAAGATTTATGATACTGTATATTCTATCCTTGAAGAGTCAAAGGCAACAGGAGTTCCGGAAGGAATCATTGCAACAAAGATGGCTGAGGAAATCATTGCAAAAGGCAAAAAATGATTAATTGAATAAAATGAAAAGGGCCGGGACAGTATCCCGGCTCTTTTGACATTCGCTTATTTCAGGAATCCGTTAATGATCTGTTCCTCGGCTTCAGCCTCGGAAAGACCAAGAGTCATAAGTTTTGTAAGCTGATCACCGGCTATTTTTCCGATGGCTGCTTCATGGATGAGCTGGGCGTCAATATTGTTTGCGTCCAGTTCCGGTGTCGCAAATACATGTGCACGGTCCATGATGATGGCATCACATTCCGTGTGTCCGGTGCATGACGCATTTCCTATGACTTTTGAACGATAGTCCTGCGTCGAGTCATCACGGGCTACGGATCTTGAAACCACATCTGCAGAACATCCTTCCCCGTTCATTTCAACGGTATACTCGCTTAGAGCATACTGTGTTCCGTGAGTCATAAGACGCTCACGTACGACCAGTCTTGCTCCTGCATCGAGCTTTGCGACAGTGGCACGTTTTGTCGAGTCCACTCCTTTGATCTGGACCATCTCAAGCTCCGCGACAGAGCCTTCCTCCATGTAGATTTCAGTGACCGGATTAAGAATACGCTTTCCGTTTCCATCGCCTTCACCGTAGTGCTTTTCGATGTACTTCATCTTTGCATTTTTTCCTATGAAGAAACGATGGATACCGTCATGTTCGGAATCCTGATTTCCGCAGTTATGTATGCCGCATCCGGCGACTATGACAACATCAGAATCCTCTCCGAGATAGAAATCGTTATATACTGTTTCTTTGATACCGCTTTCGGAGAGAACTACGGGGATATGCACACTTTCGTGCTTTGTTCCGGGTTTGATTCTTACGTCGATTCCCGGTTTGTCTGTTTTGGTTATGATGTCGATATTCGCAGTTGTGTTGCTGCCTGCCGACTCGCTGTTTACACGGAAATTATAGGCTCCGATGGGAGTCTCATGGATATCGGCAACTTCCTCCAGGATGTGCTGAGACACTTTATCTATCATTTTCCTGCACCTCCTTTTGTACCGTCACACATGATCATGGCTGCAGTAGTGCCGAGAATGCCGGGCAGTACCTCTTCTTTCGGTCCGTGTTTTGTAATGTGACCGCCATCTATGACTATGATTTCATCTGCGATATTCAGTATCCGTTCCTGATGTGAGATGATGAGTATGGAACCGTGTATATTCTCGCGCATTTCCTCGAATACATTGATGAGGTTTGAAAAACTCCAGAGATCGATACCTGCCTCCGGCTCGTCAAATATTGAGAGTATTGTGCCGCGGGCCATGATCATCGCAATCTCAATTCTCTTAAGTTCGCCTCCGGAAAGGGAAGCATTGACCTCACGGTTGATGTAATCCTTGGCACACAGACCCACGGATGAGAGATATGTGCAGGCTTCTGATACCGTAAGCTCTTTTTTGGAAGCTATACGAAGAAGATCGAGAACATTTAATCCCTTGAACCTGACGGGTTGCTGAAATGCAAAGCTGATGCCGGCATTGGCGCGTTCCGTAATGGATGCGTGTGTAATATCTTTTCCGTTTAGAATAATCTGACCTGCTGTCGGCTGTTCAATACCCATGATCAGCCGTGCGAGAGTGGATTTACCGCTTCCGTTCGGACCGGTGATAACTACGAATTTATTGTCACCGACGTTCAGTGAAATATCATCGGCAATAGTCTTGATACCGCCGTTTTCGTCGGTTACCTGAAATGTCACATTTTTAAGTTCAAGCATAGTATTCCTCCCGTCTCAATTGTCCTTTAATTAAGAATATTTGTCAAGTGACTTGATGAGTGGTATAATTTATGCGTTATGAAGGTTAGTTCAAAATGGGTCATTTTGTTGACAGGCGCAACTGTATTATTAGGCGGCTGCTCAAATCAGACCAAGTATGAGCCTCTGGAAGTACCTACTGTCGCAGAGACAGTCAGGGAAAAGGAGACCGGGACCGGGGAAGAGGAAGTGTTAAGTCTGGTTACATTACCACCTCAGGTCTTTGTTAAAGTCCCCGTAAATCTGCTGATTGAACCGGGAAATACAGTACTTGGAGCCTTTGAGGACAGAGGGACCCGGCTTGATGTAACCGGTTATCAGGGTGAAGATGCCGAAGGGAACATCCTTTATTTTGAAGTTTCCGACGGGGAAAATACCGGTTATATTAACAGCTGGTATGTATGTGAGGATGCGGATGACGCCCTCAGACCCGAAATAGCCACGCCGAATGAGGAAGGTGTGATTTCTGAAGAAAACATGCCTGCTACCGGTTCGGATGCGTATTATTTGTCCATAAATTCACTGAGGGAAAACAGATACGGCGGCGGCAGCGGCGGTGATCCGGATTTTTATGCCCGGGATAAAGAATTCAAAGCAAATAAGATAATGCCGGACAGAGTCAAGGCCCTGTATCTGACTGGGCGTGCCGGAGGGGATAATCTCGATGAGTTTATAGAGATTGCCAGGGACAGCGGTATCAATGCATTTGTAGTCAATATAGCGGACAATACGGAGATCGCCTATCAGTCTGAAGTCATGAAGGCATTCTGTCCTTCAGCATATGAAAAGGCTATCTATGAAAAGGAAGAGTACGCCGAACGCATAGCAAAACTTAAGGATGCAGGATTTTATGTAATCGGAAGGATGACTACATTCAATGATGATTATCTGGCCGACGACCATCCGGAACTGACGATATGTGATCTTGAGGGCAATCCTAAAGAACTGTCAAACGGATACTGGCCGACACCGTATTCAAGGAAAGTATGGCAGTATAAGCTGGATATTGCAGAAGAAGCCGTCGACTGGTTTGACTTTGATGAGATACAGTTTGACTACGTCAGATTCCCCGACAGAACTCAGTCAGCCGAAAAGGAAGGCAATATCGACTACCGAAATGATAATAACGAGAGCAAGGTTCAGGCCATACAGAGATTCCTGATGTATGTGACGGATCATTTACACGAAAAAGGTGTGAATGTGGGTGCGGATGTATTCGGAGAAGTGTCGGAGAGCTTTGTCGGAGGTTACGGGCAGTACTGGCCGGCAATATCCAATGTGGTTGACGTGATATGCGGTATGCCGTATCCGGATCATTATGCAGGGACAGAAGATTATCTGCCATGGGAGCATCCATACGAGACGATAAAGCATTTTGCCGAGACTGCTTCGGAGCGTCAGAAAGAATGTCCTACACCGGCCAGAGTCAGAACCTGGATCCAGGGATATAATTCATTCAGAGAGCCTCACACACAGTATTATGCAGAGAATGTCGGACAGGAAATCAAGGCACTGTATGATGCAGGACTCACAGACGGATGGATGATATGGAACGGATCAAGCAGCCTTGAAAGCTGCAGAAAACAATCAGATGCTTTCAGTATGGAACCATAAAGCTTCATACTGAAACGATATAGTTATAATAATATGGGAGGAAGTACTATGGACACAAATAAGAGACCTGATGACATGAAGAGAATCAATACACCGGAACTTGCAGAAGCATTTATCGATGAACAGGTAAAAGCGATACAGGCTCAGGTCGGAGACGGAAAAGTTCTTCTTGCACTGTCAGGCGGAGTAGACTCATCAGTATGTGCAGCACTTATCATGAAGGCTATCGGACAGCAGCTTGTATGTGTCCATGTAAATCACGGGTTACTGCGCAAAGGCGAACCGGAACAGGTTATCGAGGTTTTCAGAAATCAGTTGCAGGGAAATCTTGTATATGTTGATGCAACAGACAGATTTCTCGATAAACTTGCAGGAGTAAAAGATCCTGAAACAAAGAGAAAAATCATCGGAAAAGAATTCATCGATGTATTTGTAGAAGAGGCAAAGAAGCTTAACGGCATAAAGTTCCTCGGACAGGGTACTATATATCCGGATATACTTGAGTCGGCAGACGGAATCAAAGCGCATCACAATGTAGGCGGACTTCCGGAAGAGCTTAATTTCGAACTTGTAGAACCGGTTAAGCTGCTCTATAAAGATGAAGTACGTATGGTAGGAAGAGCACTCGGTCTTCCTGAAGGCATGGTAGATCGTCAGCCGTTCCCGGGACCCGGACTCGGTGTAAGATGTGTCGGAGCCATCACGCGTGACAGACTTGAAGCAGTACGTGAATCTGATGCGATACTTCGTGAAGAGTTTGCAAATGCCGGACTTCAGGGAAAGGTATGGCAGTACTTTACTGTAGTTCCGCCAATCACATCAACTGGTATCAAAGACGGAAAGAGAACAGATGACTGGATGGTCATCATCCGTGCAGTCAATTCTGTAGACGCAACAGCTGCCACAGTTCCAGAGATTCCTTATGAACTTCTGTTCAAAATCCGTGACAGAATATTCAAGGAAGTAAACGGAGTCAACAGAGTACTTTTCGATCTGTCGACAAAACCGCTGGCTACGATAGAGTACGAATGATTTCACTATCCCCGAAAATAACGTATATGCGGTGTTTTCGGGGATTTTTTATGCGCTGTGATAAGATTTTGATAAAAAATAAGTTTTATTCCCAGTATGTCGCAAACACTATACCTTAGAAATTAAAAATAGTATAATTGTATATTTTTATTGCATGCAATTGAACTTATGAATTTGATTCATAGAGTATTGACAGGTATTGTATATGATTACAGTATCAGCATTCAGATGAAGTCCAAAAAAGAAATAAGTATGCAGATTAAAAAGTTATACGTGTGGGAAAATCAAGACATCTTTTGATTTCTGCATATGGCGTAAGCTAACGGCCGGGTTTGCGGAGCAAAACGGCCGAAATGCGA
>JAUNOA010000025.1 GCA_030531245.1 Lachnospiraceae bacterium | reverse complement strand
GCAAGCGTTTTCCGCCAGAATACGGGCATTTTTGAGGATTTTTGCCCTCCTTGTTTTTTTAGTTAGAAATTTATTCGGAAGTTAACACTAAAGAAAAGAGCCGGGTATCAAACCCGACTCTAACATGTTTTGTTCTTTTTTCAAATAATATCAGAATGAAAACTTATCCTGGAAATATGTTCTGAGTTCTGAAATCGGAACTCTTACCTGCTCCATGGAATCACGGTCACGTACCGTTACACAGCCATCCGTCTCTGAATCGAAATCATAAGTGATGCAGAACGGTGTGCCGATCTCATCCTGACGGCGATATCTCTTACCGATAGTGCCTCTGTCATCGAACTCGCAGTTCCAGTATTTGCTGAGTTCTGTATAAACCTTCGTAGCTCCCTCATCCAGCTTCTTTGAAAGGGGAAGCACTCCGATCTTAACAGGTGCAAGTGCCGGATGGAATCTGAAGACGGTACGTACATCTCCGCCCTCAAGCTCCTCTTCGTCATATGCTGCACAAAGGAATGCAAGTGTAACACGGTCTGCACCCAGTGATGGCTCGACTACATACGGAATATACTTCTCATTTGTCTCATCATCAAAGTATGTGAGATCTTCACCTGAAACCTCCATATGACGTCCCAGATCATAATTGGTCCTGTCTGCGATTCCCCAAAGCTCGCCCCATCCGAATGGGAATGTGAATTCGATATCTGTTGTAGCCTTTGAATAGAATGAAAGTTCTTCTTTATCATGGTCACGGAGTCTGAGCTGCTCATCCTTGAGTCCGAGAGATTTAAGCCAGTTGAAGCAGAAACTCCTCCAGTATTCAAACCACTCAAGATCTGTATCCGGTTTGCAGAAGAACTCCAGCTCCATCTGTTCAAACTCACGGGTTCTGAATGTAAAGTTGCCCGGAGTGATCTCATTACGGAATGACTTGCCTATCTGTCCGATACCGAACGGGAGTTTCTTACGCGATGTTCTCTGAACATTCTTAAAGTTTACAAATATTCCCTGTGCTGTCTCAGGTCTTAAGTACACAACATTCTTCGCATCTTCAGTAACACCCTGGAATGTCTTGAACATAAGATTGAACTCACGGATATCCGTAAAATCATGAGCTCCGCATGTAGGGCAGACAATATTATGCTCTCTGATGAAATCCTGCATCTGCTCATGTGTCCATCCGTCAACTGAAGAAGGAAGTGTGAAGCTGTTCTCCTCAGCCCAGTCCTCGATAAGCTTATCCGCGCGAAATCTCTCATGACATGACTTGCAGTCCATGAGAGGATCAGAGAAACTTCCGAGATGTCCTGAAGCAACCCATGTCTGGGAATTCATTAGAATTGCGCAATCAACTCCGACATTCCATGGTGATTCCTGTATAAACTTCTGCCACCAAGCCTTTTTTACATTATTCTTCAGCTCGACACCCAGATTGCCGTAATCCCATGTATTGGCAAGTCCGCCGTAAATCTCTGAACCCGGATAAACAAATCCTCTTGATTTGGCTAATGCAACGATTTTGTCCATTGTATATTCCATAATACTGTCTCCTCATCTATTAATATTCATATATATTATTATTCTTCCTCATTGGCTTCTTTGGCCATCTCATATGCTTCTTCCTGCTCTTCGTCAGATACCCTGCTTGCCTCAGTCAACCGGGCAAAGGATGCCATAGTTCCGGGTTTTACTCCTCCGTTGGCCTCGGCATACGCTCTTTCCTCCGCTGCCTTTTCTTCTTTTTCAGCCTCAGCCGCAGCCTGGCCTTCTTCACTGAAATCATCTGTATTGGGATCAAAATACTCTCTCGCCCTAAATGCCTTAAATCCCCTTATGAAAAAGAATACACCTGCAACAGCAAACAGAATAACCGCGGCAATCATAATGATTTTCTCGACTCCTTCTGTGTTTACCAGCGCTCCGTCTTTGACGAGCTTAAAAACAAGATAGCAGAGGTATACTCCGACCACCATCCTGATGATGACCTGGAACTTCGTAGGCAGGTTGTTAGGATTTCTTCTTTTGAGATCTTCATCTCTCTCTTTGTTCTTATCAAATAATCCCATATCCGCTCCTTATCTGTGTTTTGTCCTTGAATATTTTACTTTGAATGAGTTTGAATTGCAACCGTTCTTCTTTATCTGCCGCGGCGGAATCAGACAATGCTTATGATCAAACCCGATAAGATCTTCCCTGCCTGCTTTCAGCAACGCCTCTCTGACCAGATCATAGTTTTCCGGATTTCTGTATTGTATAAGAGCTCTCTGCATTGCTTTTTCATGATAACCTGAAGGAATGTACACCGGCTTCATTGTCCTCGGATCCACACCTGTGTAATACATGACCGTTGAAATCGTGGACGGTGTCGGGTAGAAATCCTGCACCTGTTCCGGCATATAACCCATATCTCTTACACTTTCAGCCAGCTGTATCGCATCCTCTATTGTAGAACCCGGATGTGATGATATCAGATACGGAACCACATACTGTTCTGACTGCAGACCGACATTGATTTTCTCAAATCTTCTGCAGAATGCATCATATACTTCTTTCTTCGGCTTTCCCATCAGATCAAGTACATGATCCGATACATGTTCCGGGGCTACCCTGAGCTGGCCGCTGATGTGATACTTACACAGTTCTCTCAGGAAAGTATCATCTTTATCGGCCATAACATAATCAAATCTTATTCCGGACCTGATAAAAACCTTTTTAACTCCGGGAAGTGATCTGAGTTTTCTTAAAAGATCAACATAGTCTTTATGGTCGACGATCATATTTTTACAAACCGACGGATAAAGACACTGTCTGTTCTTGCATACCCCGTTTTTAAGCTGCTTCACACATGCCGGTCCCCTGAAGTTCGCTGTGGGGCCTCCTACATCATGGATATATCCCTTGAACTCTTTGTCTTCTGTCATGGCTTTTGCTTCTTTCAGAAGGGACTCATGGCTTCTGGACTGTACGACCCTGCCCTGATGGAACGCAAGGGCACAGAAACTGCACCCTCCGAAGCATCCTCTGTTGCTTGTAAGTGAAAATTTGATTTCCTTTATTGCCGGAACTCCACCGTCCTTTTCATATGAAGGATGATAACTGTTCATGTACGGGAGTTCATAAACATCATCCATCTCCTGCATTGTCAGCGGTCTCGCAGGCGGGTTCTGCACTATGTATCTCTTTTCTCCGTATTTTTCAACAAGAATTTTACCCGTGACATAATCGGTATTCTGATACTGAATGTTAAAGCTCTTTGCATAGTTCAGCTTATCTTCTTCAAGAGAAGCATAATCAGGAAGTTCAATATATTCCTCCGTGATATTTTCAGGTTCCCTTGTTTTATATACAGTCCCCCTGACATAGGTTATGTCTGACACATCCATGCCGCTGCCAAGTGCATCGGCAATCTCAACTATCGGCAACTCTCCCATTCCGTATATGAGAATATCCGCTCCGGAATCAAGAAGTATCGATCTTTTGATTTTATCCGACCAGTAATCATAATGTCCCAGTCTTCTTAAACTGGCTTCAATACCTCCGATAACAACAGGCACGTTTTTATATTTCTTTTTTATAAGATTGCAGTAGACAAGTGTTGCCCTGTCAGGCCTTTTACCTATGATTCCTCCCGGTGTATATGCATCCGTATGTCTGCGTTTCTTATTGACCGTATAGTGGTTCACCATGGAATCCATATTTCCTGCCGAAACCAGGAACCCCAGTCTCGGCCGTCCGAAAACATCTATACTGTCCGGATCATTCCAGTCGGGTTGAGAAATGACAGCTACTTTATATCCTCTTGATTCCAGCACTCTGCTTATTATCGCTGGACCGAATGATGAATGATCAACATATGCATCTCCGATCACGTACACAAAATCAGGCTGTATCCAGCCTCTCTTTTCCATATCCTCTTTTGATATCGGAAGGAAGTCTTTCACTTTTATCTCCAGCCTTTTCTTTCAAAGAATTTATCCAGTCCTGCAAGTATGGCCGCATGATCCTCACTGTCCGCAAGTCCTGAGCATCCGATAAATCCTATTACACATCCGCCCTTGATACGGAGCGGAAACCCACCGCCGCAGGCCACAAATTCATCAGAATTCAATCCTTCATCCGCAAGGCTGCTTCCTGAAACTGCCAGCTTTGCCTTGAATGTCATTGAAGCCATACCCAGAACCGTTACGGTATTTCGCTTTCTGGTAAGCCACATATCATGGAACCTGCCGGTTCCCTCCGGATAATATGCAAATACCTCGGCACCATTTATCCAGATTGTTACTGCAAGCGGACCCGAAAATGCTTTTGTTGCCTCAACTATATCGCACCCGAGATTCCATACATCATTCCTCCCGAACTCAGGAAAAACATATTTCTTTTCCTCTGCCAGACACTTCTCATATAATTCCTTATCTGTCATAGTACCCTCCTTTATGAATTCAGACATTTTCAATCATGTTCTTATACGCAAGTATTCCTGCAACAGTTTTCGAATCCGTCATCTCTCCCGCATATATCTTTTTAATCAGATCCTCTATTGTCCAGGGCTGGACATCAATTTCTTCATCCTCGTCAAGATTCTGCTGTGTCTTTACAAGATTCCTTGCAACAAACACCCCGATCAGTTCGTCACAGAATGCCACCGTTGTATTGATATCTATAAGATGTTCAAGATTGTCCGAATGGTATCCTGTTTCTTCTTCAAGTTCTCTTCCTGCACATTCTATTTTCGGTTCATCAGGCGAATCGACTTTTCCGGCCGGAAGTTCCAGTGTATATCTGCCCAGCGCGTGTCTGTACTGCCTTACCATCAGTATTCTCCCGTCATCCGTTACCGGAACTACCGCTGCCGCGCCGTCATGATGTATGTAATCCCAATGTGCATGAATTCCCTTTACCTCAACTTCATCATCATACACATCCAGAACCGCTCCTTCATAGGCTCTGGTTCTTTTTATCAGTTTAACAGGCTTGTCCATCTTTGTTCCTTCCTTCTGCCATTAAATCAGATCTAATATATGTTTCTGATGCTGTGGCATGTCATGTAAATGATCTGATACTCTTCAGCCAGCAGCTCCAGTATTTTCTTACCGTTACTCAGATGTTTTTCATCAAAGTTCACAAACGGATCATCCATAATGATTACGGGTTTTTCGTCCGGATACATTGCCTCTATAAGTCCCATTCTGAAACACAGATCAATTTTATCTCTGCTGCCTGCACTGTACAGCTGAGTATTTCTTAAATCTCCGTGATCATCCACCTTGAGATTCATATTCGCGTCAAAATGATACTGCATTCCGCTTTCACCATCGAGGATTTCATAATATTTACGGAACCCACGGGCCACCGGATCACTGTACTTTGACACAAAACGTGTTTTTGCCTCTTCAAGCAGATTTTTCGTCTGTGTTATCAGTTTTTCTCTCTTTGACAGTTTGCTGAATTCTTCCTTTTTTTCATCCAGAATATCTTTCTTTGCATTCAGCTCATCCATCTCTTCGAACAGAACCGACAGCTGATTATTATATGTTCTGATATCATCTTTTATTTTTTCAATTTCCGTTCCGATATCACCGATTGCTTCATTGATTTCATCGATTTTTCCGGATTCATAAGATGTTTTTACCGTTCTTATTTTTTCGATATCGTTTATGTCCTCGAAAATCTTTTTTTCCTTTTCAACAGCTTCAAACTCCTTTTTCGCTGATTGAAATGAATCATAGTCCTGCTTTATTGCCGTCAGATTCTGAATTACCGTGGATTCATCAAAAGGAATACCGAATTCACTCAAAAACCGTGTAATGTCTTCTTCTGTTCCGGCTATATATTCACGGTCCTTAAGGATTTCCCCGTTCAGCCTGTTATACAGGGACAGAGCAGCTTCGGAATGAGATGTCCCGGCAGAACCGTTTCTGATAATTATCCCTGCTGCAAGAGCGGCCGCACCAATAACAACTGCCGAAAGCACCATCCTGCTGCCGGTCATTACACACAGTACTGTACCGGACACAATCAGAACAAGACCTGTAACTATCAGGATAATTCCTAAAGCGGATTTCTTTTTTATTTTTTCTATTTCCTCCTTTGCACTTTCCATAAGTTGTGTTTTTGAAGAAATAGCTTCTTTTTTGCCTCTCGACTCTGTATAATCCGAAATCAGACCCGTTATCTTCTCATCGGAGATTCCATTTTTAAAGAGTTTCCCTGCTTTTTCACCGGCATCCTTTCTCTCGTAATATCTTTTCAGTATATTTTCATACTGTTCCTTCTTTGAAGTCAGCTGTGCTCTTTCCGATTCCTGTTTTAGTTCTTCGCTCAGTCTCTCATACTCTCTTCTTTTATTATCGAGAACCCTGTTCAGATTATCTATTGCTTCCTGTTTTGTTTCTATGGATTTACTGATATCGGGAATTCTTTTTGTATCATTTTCAAGTTCTGTCAGTTCGTTTCTCATTCCGTATAACAGTCCTGAGGAACGCGAATGGCTGAGTCCGTTAAGCCTCTTTTTAATTCTTTCAGCCACGATTTCATAATTGTCTATGTCACCCATACTTTCGGACAGATTTCCCAGTTTTGCGTTTATTCCGTCTGTCGCGGAAGTTTCCATATCATTCTGGCTGAACAATACCGTCTTCATAAATGAATCCGAGTCAATCCTGAAAATTTCTTCTCCGATTTTATCAGTGTAATCCGTGCTGATCATCCCTGTAATATTGTCATACAGCTTAAATTCGTCATCTTTTTCAGCTTTACCGAATATCCTGACTATTCTGTACTCCTGTCCTCCCAGTTCAAAAACCAGACTTCCTCCGTATGTTCCTCCCTGCCATGGTTTTAGTCTTTTTCTCTCTTTATCAGCATCACTTCTTTTTTTTTCACCTTCAAATCCGAAAAACATAACCCTGATAAAAGCCGCAAGCGTACTTTTGCCCCAGCCGTTTTCTTCATTGATAACTGTCAGCCCTTCGGAGAAAGCCTGATGAAAACCTGACAGTTTTCCGAAGTTTTCAATTCTCACTTCCCTGATTTTCATTACTCGATCTCCTCACCCAAAAGGGCTTTGATTCCTATTCTTATTATTTCGGCCTTGTCCTCTTCTGTAATCTCCTCCTGTGATTCAACGGTTCTGATAAATTCCCCCTTAAGTGATTCATCAAATCTGAAATCATCATAGTCCACCTTATATCCTGTGTTGTCTTTCAGCTTAAAATCATAATATCTGTCCTCGAGCTGTTTCTCTATAAAATCAGGATTTTTTTCACATTCAAAATCAACCTGTCCGATAAGTTCAACTTTAACCATATCTCTGCTTGAAAAACGATTCTCTCTAAGCTTGAGATCAGTTTTTAACAGTATTTCCGATGAATTTACCAGCCCGCTGATATCAACCGGGAGAACATGAGATTCTCTGATCGGATTACATTCCTTTTTTGCCGTATACGTACGTTCCGGACCATTGATATCCAATACTACAAATCCGTGGTCACCCGTTTCGTCATATCCTCTTGACTCCAGACATCCCGGGTAACAATATGTTCCTCTCCCGTCAAGTTTTTCCTCTTTGTATGAGTGAATATGACCGAGCGCAAGATAATCAATATTTTTATTCTTTAAATCCCGGATGCTGATTGTCTGTGCACCATCTTTTCTTAATGTAACAGCATCCTGCCCGTGCATTGTGACGATATTGAAATGTGTGACATCCAGATTCAGCTTTGAATAAATGCCCTGTGCATTGTCCCTGTTCAGCTCAATGCCTGTAATAAAAACATTTTCTCCGAGATCATATGTCTGCCATTCCCCCGAAAACATATGAAAATTGTCGGGGATATCATCTGTTTCGCAAGGAAAATCGCATTTGTCATGATTTCCCTTGAGAAAAAAGAAATCTATATCCGGATTTTCTCTTACAGATGCAAGCACAGCATTTTTTGCCGTAGCCGAAACATGACTCTGATCAAAAAGATCACCCGCAATAATGACAGCCCGTACATCTTCTTTTGATGCATGGGATATCATCATTTTAAATGCCTTTATCAGTTCTGCTTTTCTTTCTTTTTTCTTTTCTGTATCTCCGAGTCTTGTAAACGGTGAATCCAGATGAATATCTGCGCAATGTATTATTTTCATAATAAAAACCTCATATCAATGACTTTTTCAGCCGGTCACAGTATCCATTCCGAAGAAAAATCGGCTTCGTTGCGGTCGATTATACTGCTCCGAAGCCGATTAAATATTGTAATGTGCATCAGTTTATAGTGAAATGAAGATGATCCTGCGATTCCCTCATCTGGATGTCCAGTGTCTTGTTCTCAAGATCGTATACTGATGTATGGATAGTTATCCAAAGACTTCCGTCTTCAGTATTCTGTTTTTTATAATTATCCGCTGCGATTTTCACAGCAGGAGCTATTGTTCCGGTTCTGGAGATGTCACCATATATTTCTCTGTCTCCATCCCAAAAAGCTGCTGTATACGGAATACTATTGTAATTTGTCATATAATAATCATACAAATCCTCACCCAGATAATACTTCAGTGTTTCCGCATCATAGTATTTTGAAAGATCAGTTCCGTCATATTCCGAATACCAGAATCTTTCACCGTAAAGATCATACAATTTGGTATAGAATACCTTTTCCATCAGGTCAAATGTGCCGATAACCGAATCTGCCTGATCAAAGTTTTCATTCAGAATCTGCCATCTCTCATATCCGAAACCGAAGCCGACCGAAGCAGGCGTCCCGTCAAAATTGGAAATATTGAAATTAGCCATAATCGGTTTATCGTCAACAAAATCACTTGTGATATGCTGCCCGTCAGGGAAGATTTCCAAAACCACGGTTTTTGTTGTTTTGTCAGTTTTGCTTGCAGGACCCGAAATCATCCAATGCAGCTCCTCAGCAGTATCGATTTCAGTTAAGATATCTTTATCCTTCAGCAGATCCAGTGCAGTCTCAACCGAATCGGCATAATCAAGAACCAGTCTGACAACACAAGCACCTTTAAGATCATCATCCGGTGTCTCCGTATGATTAAGCTTGCCGTTCTCACCAAAAGGCATTACATTGACCTGAATACATACACCGGCATCATTGATTCCGTCCACGGTTACAAAAGGCAGTCTTGAGTAATCATATGAACCGTCATCATTGGCAAGAAAACTTATATCCGCAACACCGACGCTTGCATGCGGTCTGTTCTTTGAGACAGCTGAATGTACGATACAAAGATCTGTGTCCGCATATGTCCAGTCATAATTCCTTCCGCGATACTTTCCGTTCTGTACACCGGAGCACGCAAATCCGGATATATCTGTTACTCCTGCAATTTTCCAGTCAAAATCTTCCGTATACTTTATCTCATAAAGATTATCGGCAATTTTAACCATTCCCTCCGGAAGCTTATCCGAGCTGTCCGCAGACTTCCCGGCTGTGCATCCCGACATACAAAAAACAGTCATGCAAATAACACTCATAAGAATACCAATTCGTATTATTCTAATACTATCTTTAAACAAAGCTTTATAACCCCCTATTTCTGTTTGCAATATCATACTATAATAACCACAAAATCTCAACCGACGCAAAATCCTGCTGAACGATCTTCAGTTTTTCCTCCGATGACAGTTTATCCATTTTCATGATTTGATGCTTCGGGCTGACTTATATAAGTATACCACAAGAACAGGCCGATGACACCATACATAAAGATACCCGCAGCTCCGTTTAAGGCTCTGCGGGCATCGGCATTTGTTTAGATAAGCTGACCCGGAAGTGTAAGTTTCTCTTTTTGCGGGAATTCAGCTTCATAGGCTGCAAACTCCCCGGGATTTTCTACACCGACAAAATACCCTTTGGGGATAGCATATTCTCCGGTGATTCCGTCCAGATAACCCGGTATCAGTTCTTTGCAAAGAAAAAATGATGTATCTGCTCCTTCCGGAAGTCCATGATATCTTATGCCCGTTCGATTCAGCATATTTTCATATGAATAAGTATGTCTCACAGATATTTGAATATGACGTTCAAATCTGATATAATCTCACTGAATCAAAAAGGAGACTGGTAAAACTATGATCGGTATAATCGGAGCTCTCGAAGAAGAAGTTGTAATGTTCAAACATGATATGGATATAAAAAGCAGTGCCATAATAGCAGGCTGCGAATTTGTGCTGGGTACCCTGAGCAATCGTGATGTGGTTATCACCCGTTGCGGTATGGGAAAAGTCAACTCTGCTTCGTGCACTTCAATAATGATAGAAAGATATTCTCCGGACATCATTATCAATACCGGTGTCGGCGGATCGCTCGATGAGAGTCTGAAAGTATGCGATATCATGATTGCCGAAGATGTCGTTCAGCATGACTATGATATCGTTTCCCTCGGATATGATCTTGCTCAGGTTGATCGTTTTGACACTCCATATTTCAAGTGTGATGCTCTTGTTAATGAAGCTATAAAGAAAAGCACCGATTTTCTCGGATACACCTCATATTTCTCACGTTTTGCAACGGGTGACCGATTCATTGATAAGCCAGAAGACAAGGAGTGGATTTCAAAGACCTTCGGTGCACGTGTATGTGATATGGAGACCGGTTCCATAGCACAGATCTGCCAGCTCTACGGCGTACGTTTTTCAAGTATACGAACCATTTCGGATTCTACTTCAGGTCCCGATGGAGCAGTTCAGTTTCAAAAATTCCTGAAACTCGCATCTACCCATTCAGTCTTTGTTATCGAAGACATCCTTAAGAGTTCCTGGAGATTTTTCTAAAATCAGATTACAGGAGTATTTTATGTTATCTATCGGAATTCTCAGCACAGCCTCCATCGTCCCGCGCTTTATAGCTGCGGTTCAGGAAACTGATTGTTGTAAAATCGAAGCTATAGCATCCCGACATATAGAACCGGCTCAAAAGCTGGCAAACCAGTATCGCATCCCCAAGGCTTACGGAAGCTACGATGAACTTCTTGCCGACTCGGACATCAATACTGTCTATGTCGCAATGATAAGCAGTGAGCATGCAAGCTGGTCAAAAAAAGCACTTGAAGCCGGCAAGCAAGTGCTCTGTGAAAAACCTATGGCTCTTAATCCCGACGATGTACGGGACATCTTCGATCTGGCAAAAGAAAAAAATCTCTTCGTCATGGAAATGCAGAAGGCAGTCTTTCTGCCCGTTTTTTCTGAAATCAAAGATTTAATACGTAACGGTGCAATCGGTAAAGTAACTATGGCCTCTTTTTCCAGCAGTTTCTCAACAGGCTATAACAGCTGGTTTACGGATCTTGCCAAAGGCGGCGGCCCCTGGTATTCAAATGCCGGCTATACTGTTGCATTGCTTCAGTATCTGTTTGATTGCAAAGTTTCTGATGTCAGCGGGCTTTGCACCAAAAGCATTCTATCAGCGGAAAACCAGTTTGAAACAGCAATGACTATGGAAAACGGTCTTCTGGCGTCGTGCCGCAACAGCACATTGACTATCCTGCCCAATGAAGCCGTCCTTTACGGTGAACGGGGCCGTATTGAAATCCCGAATTTCTGGAAAGCCAGAAAGGCCAATCTTATTATTCAGGGAAACGATCCCGTAACTCTAAATTATCCATGTGAGCATGAGCTAATCTATGAAGTGCTGCATGCATATGCATGCATCCGAAACGGAATAAAGGAAAGTCCGATAATGACGGCTGATATGAGCATCAGTACCGCCGGAATACTATATAAGATGTCCCGCCAATGGCAGGATTCCGGTTTCATAGGCTGAGTCTGCCGGTTTCCACCCTCACGCATTTATCTCCGACATAGAAAAGGCTGATTTCAAATCCGCTTTCTCCGTTAAGAAGCTTTTTCAGAAAGATTTTATCTCCTTCCCAAAGATTCAGATTAAAGATTTCTTTCTTATCTATCCATGCAAGCTCACCCTCATCACATACCATAATGTCACCGGTAAATTTGTCTGCAGTGTAAAGATACATATCCTCATCTTCGGCATTATCAGGAATGAAATGAATTAGTCCGCGATATTCGTATGAGTTAAGTTTAAGGCCTGTCTCCTCATATACTTCCCGGACAAGACACTCATCCGCACTCTCCCCGGGTTCGAATTTTCCGCCTATTCCTATCCATTTACCTTCATTAATATCATCTTTTTTCTTATTCCGGTAAAGCATCAGATATTTTTCATTTTTTTCCAGATAACAAAGTGTCGTGTTTATCATTTAACTGATTCCCTCTGTTTAGTAAGCATTCACGAAACAATGAATCTTTAATTATTCATTATAACTTTTTCAACTCCATCAACTCCACTGCCTTAATAGACTCCTGTTCCACCTTACAATTTTTATCAAGCATAAACTGAAGAACATCTGCATATCCAGCAAGCTTTGTGTTCTTTTTTTCTTCAATTACTTTTACATCTGTAGCTGTCAATTCCTTATAAAAACCTGCCTTATAAAATCTCTCAATTGTCGCAATGTCCATCATAAGCGGTGCGAATGGGATACCTGTTTTCTCCTTCAAATTCTCCAATATCAAAAATCCATAAACATCCAAATCACCCTTATGGAAATAACATCTTAATTTATTATCAGCATAAATCTTCTCAAGTAATATTTGCTTCGAATAGTTATGATATCCACCAAGATAGATATGAACTGCATCCTCTTCATCTGAATCATGATATGTTGTCAGGTTTTCTACGGTTATAACCTTATTAGCTTTTACCGTAACAGCTCTAATTTTCTCAATCGAAGCACTTGACAATGCAATTCCATCCGACATCTCTGAAACATCAATTACAGATGTATCAAACTGTATAACAACATTTCCCTTTACTATTACATACGTCGGATTTTCATACAAATTATAAAATCCTAGAATATTATCTTTTTCCACAACCTCATCGGTGTAGTCAAATAGAATAGCTTCGACGGTACTACGGAATTCTTTTTGAAATCTTTTTGAATCCTTAAACAGTGCTGTAGAAAAATTACGGATATAAGTTTCATTATTCAACTTAGATACCGCTTGCAATATACGAATTATCTCGCTTGCTCGTTTTCCATCATACTTCAAGTCATACGGTAATTTTTTATATTCTTCCAAACAATGGTACCAATCTTTTATAATCGCCTGTACTATCTGTGACTCACTGTTTTGAAACTCTGCGAGCCTCTTTTTTGCATTTTCACACTGCTCAGGAATGCTGGCCCTTTTTAATTTTCTATAACATTCCGCAACACTAGCGATACTAAGTCTTACTTTTGAGTATTGGCCGGCACTATTTTTCTCTGCGACCGTAAATCCTTCTGCACAAAGTTTTTCTATTGCAACATTGATATCTTTATAGGAATCATGATTGTAACGATCCTCATATACTGGATAAACTTTCTTTACTTCAATCTGAATGGCACGCAAAGAGGACACATCCTTATCAAATGCACCTCTTCTTTCATACATATCTATTAAGTGATTTAGTATGTCTTTGCCGTAATCCATGCACTTCCATCCTTTCACATTCACAGTTTACCAATAATCTTTACACCTTCTCGAATGACCGTATAGCATTTCGATTACCTGATTTCACAATCGAGTATGTAATATCACAGTATGGCAAAATAGATGTTGCTTTCTCAGCAGTTGCTATGAGAACCAATTGAAGATTTAATTTCTTAAACATATTCATCATTGGTTCAATTCGATCACTTGTCATATTATTAAAGGCTTCATCAAGTAAGATAAGTCTCATACATCCATCCGGGTTTTGTTCATATATCTGCAAAAGTGAAGCACATATGGCAACATAAAACGGTGCTTGGTTCTCGCCACCACTTCCTTCACCACTTACTTTAGAAAGAGGCACTTCAATGCCTGTAACAGAATTTTTAACAATAATGTCATAATCCAGATATGTTCTATAATCAACATACATTCCCATGCTCTTTGCTCCGGAGCGTATGCCGGTCAGATTCTCTTTTGCATGTTCTTCAACATCCATCATGATTCTGCTCATAAAATCTTCAATCTGACTTTCAAAAATCTCTGACTTATCAGCCTCTGCTAAAAATGCCATAATCTCATTATCCTGGTCTATCTGCTGATTATCTTTATCCATAATAATGTCATAGAAAATACCAAGTTCTTTATCTTTACTCTTATCGATTCCAAATCGATAGCTCTCTTCACCATATTCCAGATTTTCCATAACACGATTTACCTGCTTAAATTGCTGCCTGGCGCGAAGAATATCATCCTTCATTCTAAACAACACTTCCTTACGGAATCGATTCTTACAACGTACTTGTGCCTGTGCTAATTCTTCTTTGTGACGCTCTAATTCAATATTTTGTAAAGACAGATATTCCTGTTGATATCTACCAGCCCCATCAATTCCTTCAGGATAATCACAGGTATATGTTGCTGTATATTTTTGCTGCAATGGAATCAATTGCTGGTTCAGATAATTATTAAAAGCAATATTATCCTGAGTCGCACGGTTGCCAAAATTATACGCTATGGAGGATGCCTTTTTAGTCCTTCGCTCATCCTGATACTTTTTTTCAACATCACTTGCGTATTCAGGATATTCTCTTACAATATTTTCATATGCCATTTTTAGCTCATCAATAATAGCTTCGAGCTTAATAATATCCTGCTCTGCATCCTTTACACGTGTTTCAAGATTTTGCTTTTTAGCTTTATTATCCGTAATTTCACCTTGTATCTCAGCAACATTCTTCTCACATTCACTCACGCGATCATACATAGCAAGTAAAATCGGATTCTCCTTAAATTCCAAAATCTTTGCATTTATCTCATCAATTCTTACTCCTATCGCTTTTGCTTGACGCCCTGAATCAATATATTTTTCTAATATAGCAAAATTATCTCCTGCAATGAATCTGTTATATTCGCCGTACACCTCATCAAAAGATTTCTTATCAGCATCCAGCTCATTTAATTGCTTTTGAATGCTAACAAGTTCTTTTCTGGTGCTAATCAATTGTTTTTCTATGGCATCAACACCGATAAAATGCTCTTTCTTTCCCATTCTCTGTAAACAATAATTCTGAAAACGCAAGCGGTCTTTTGTAACGCTTTTCTGATGTTGTTCAAGAGAATCCGGCGTTTCACAACACACTACATCTCGCATAACAAATCGTGCATAACGTTTTGCGTAAATATTTTCGGACTCAACCTTGTCTCCAAGAAAGCTTACTCCCTCTTCACCATACTGAATATCTCCAATTCTTCTTGTATCAATAAGTCCAATTCCTTTTACTTTATCCCCCAAAGAAATAAAAACCTTCTTTGCAACAAGATAATTATCCGGTGCAACAATAATATTAAATCTCTGAGTATTAAGATAACTTTCAACAGCATCCTGCCAGCTGGCATCTGTCATATAGAGAAGCTCACACAAAAGTTTTGCGTCCGCTTTCTTACTCTGCTCTTCTAATTCCTCATTAATCTTATCTCTAACAAAGGTTGCCTCTTCCGGATAGCACATTACACCCGCTTCAAGACTCTTAATTTTATTCTCAAGTGATTTAGCCCTTCCCGATAATGTTGCTATATCCGTTCTTATCTTAGCATCATGATTTTTTATTGTCTCCTCAAGCTCTCCTAGTATTTCCGCAGCCTTTTTAATTTCCAGAATGCGCTCGTCAACAGTTTTTCCCCCGGTTTCATCGCCCAAGCTCCAATCACAAGAAAAACCAATGCGATTTAATTTCTTTTTAAGTGATAACAGTTTTTCTGAAATGTCTGTAAATATAGCTACTTCACTTTTTAATCTCGCGTATTCTTTTTCATTTTCTTTGTTCTCTTGCTCTAGAGAAAGCATCTCTTTATTTTCAGTATTATCCTCTGCCGCTCTTCTTGCCTCATATAATAAATCTGACGCTTTACTTTCTTTTTCAGACAATTTAATCAGTTTATCTGTTAAAACATCGATACTTGCGGTCCATTCTGCTATAAGACGTTTCTTCTCCTGCTGTTCTTCAACATTTCCTTGATAATTGGAATATGCAACAAGTATCTCATTAACCTTAACTTTAGATAGGCGTGCTTTTGCCTCTATAATTCTTACATTTATTTCTGCAAGCAATACTTCTCTTTCTTGTGCTTCCTGCAAAACTTCCTGCAGTCTTTCCAGTTCACGCATATCCTTCTGCAAGAAATCTATATTCACCTCGGGTTCAGGCAAAATGTATGTATAGATAAATTCACGAATATCTTTTATGTCCTCAAGGCTGGTACCCATATGAAATACTTCATTAAACTTCTTACCAATTGGTGAATCTGCTTCTCCTATACCAAGTATTCGACAGATTCGCCTTCTGGCGTCAGCCTGATTTGAAGCCCTATCCATTCCCTTATTTTCAAGCTTAAAAGCATCCCTTGATGTGGGTTTTCTTCCGTCTTTCACCTGCGTAAAAAACGGAATGTCCTCAAGCGAATATCCCGGTTTTGTAATATACCAATCCTGATATACTCCTTTTAAATCCTGCTTTGGTGTTTCAGATTCCACACGAACTGTAATTACAAAATTTTTGTTTATATTTTCATCTAAAAACTCAATTCCTATATACGAAACTGTATGTCCCGTACGCAAATAACTATCCTCTGCTCTCTGCTTTTGATGGACTGATCCTAATAAGGTTCTTCCGCTCTTTTTATTACCTGCAGTATTAAAATCCTTATTAGTTGTAAGACAATATCTTATTGCATCCATAATCGTTGTCTTACCTACAGCATTTACACCAAGTAAATAAGTTATATTCTTAAAATCAATGATATCATCCTGAAAATTATGCCAGTTTATCAGATGAAGTCTGGTCATTCTAATCATCATTTTCTTCCTCCTCACCTGAATTTACATATTGTGCTAACAGCTTGCTCGTCTGCTCATATGCTGTAGAAATAGATGTGTCTGGCATAGCAAGCATTACAGATGCATATATCTGTATTTGGGCATCCATATCAAGCAATTTATCTAAAGGCTGTACAAGATTGTATCTTTTAATATTTCTAAGCGAGTCTTCCAATAATACTTTATCAAATTTTCTTGGAAGGTTTAATTTCTCATATTCGTTTTTTATTTCTTCGACAGATACGACTACTTTATCCTCACTTGTAGACAGGCTTTCTCTTTTTTCCACATACAAAAGTCTAAATATAAGTAACATAATGCTTTCATATTTCTTCAGTGCCAGTCTACCGGTCCCATGATTGTTAATAAGTTGCACTACTCTCAGATTTCTATGAATAACCAATGTATAACCAATTGGCTGAAATAATTGTCTGAAAATTTCCTCATGGTTAATAACGTAATAATATTTTTCTCTGGTCGAATCTACATTTCCGATTAGGAAGCAGCTATTCAACAAATAATTAGCGATTTCTTCTTTGATATCAATAGCCATCTTTAACCCTTCCTTTCCTCAACAATAAATTCTTTAAATCGAACGCCATTACACTCTACAAATGTGTCCTTTAGTCTGATTTCATATTCGCGCTCCGGTGTTTTCGAATATGTGTACAATCCAATGACTTTAGTTAATACATCTGGATTATCCTTAAATACACTACTTATAGAAACTGCTGTCTTTCCTTGTAAAATATCTTTCGCAAATGAGTTTACATTTTCCGATGTTAGTGCATTTCTTATATATTCCATCATCTTACGATTTTTTTCTTCAACTAATTCCATATCAAGTTCTTCTATAACCGCCATAAATTCAATCGGCGATGAGCGTCTCTTTTTCACCGGTGTTGCAAGCGATGCACTATCAATGAAATTTTGTCCGAAAATCTGAAATAAATTTTGACAGATAGTTTCATCTTCTTCGAACAAATCTTCTTTTGTATTTACCTGACTCGCATAGTATTGGAGCATATTATTAATTTTGCTCTTGACGCTTCCATCCGATAATAATAAGAATTGCGCTCTTTGTACTGCCCTGGTTCTATAAATAATATGTCTATCATCAATGGTTCTCATGATAGCTTCCATCTCTTCAATATCCATTCGTACCTTGGTAATCAATTCTTTTATTTTCACAGTAGCCTCTGCTTTATCTACTCGCTCTGCATCCATATAATCGGTTACAAGTGCATCCATTAAAATGTCTTCACATTTATCAAGGCTCTCATACAGACTTGTTCTATAATAGAAAAGATTATCGTTGGTTTTAAACCTATGGTAAGAACCCACTACAATCTTTTCCTCATACTTTTCAAAAAACTCTAATACTTCTTCTGGCTTTTTGCCTTGCGTAAGATTATTAATATGATCCTCAATAGATGCTGCAAGTATCCTTAGTGCCTGATTCAAGTTATCAAAATCTTCAGAAGCTTCCTTCAATACACCTTCATAAGGGCTTCCCTGCTCAGAAATATGTTCGAACATGGAATAAATTTTAAACAGTTTACCCTTATATGTAATGATTGTCGGACTGATAATCTCTTGAAATGATTTAAGCAATGGCACCACTTTATAATTAATAGCTAACTTGGACTCTTCTTCGTACTCACCTTCTTTTTCAGTAAGCCATCCTGTGTCTTTAAGTCTTCTGACAAACCCACCCGCTATTACACGCGCATCTAAAGTATTACCATCAGTTTCTTCCTGTTCTTCTAAATCAAGTTCCACCTGTTCATCCAGTCCATAAAAATAGTCCTCCACCATATCAAAGACGGTACTTTTCTCTATGGCATACATTGGCATACGTTTACACTTGTCCCAAATCAGAGCAAGAATATCAACATATTTTATTTTATTTATTCCTGTTAATGGGCGAAATAGATTCTCATCCACTTCATCAAAGATGTTCATGTTCTCACTCCTTTTCGCACTAATTCAACATATCTGCTTCATCTGCATAAATAAATGATATCTGTTCTTTTGTAAGTTCCGGTGGAATAAGGTTTTCTTCTCTTTCCTGTCTGCCCATATCCAAAGGGCAAGTGATGATCCGAGCCGGATAAAACGATAGATATTTGTCTCTGCATTCCCCGGGAAACTGTCAAAAAGCAGATTCCTGTATATTATTCCACTGGCGGTTTTCACACCAGTACACCTTCATTTCGGTGACGTCAAATACCATTGATACGACTGTCGGACACAGCTCCTGCGAAACTTTCTTCAGAATAGCAAAGCAATCCTTAACATCAAAGTTATCCGGCGCCTGCTCCAGCATTTCTTTTGCAGTATGGTATCTGTCCCAGCCCATCCAAGGGTGCTGTTCTTTATCCATCTTAAATGGAGAGAAGTTCGTCAGCACCTCACTCACATATTCTTGTCATCAATACTACCATCTCCTCCGATTCCACTGAATTCGGAAGTCTAATGTCTGGTCGATTCAGACAATATTCCTCCCCCACAAACTGAATCTGTTATCCTCTTTTGTATTTCCCGATGATCTTCGCTTCAGCCAATATATGACCGTGCATCGCATCAAGAAGATTCATCTTACGGGATTTTTCCGATATATCAAGCCGGCAGTCCAAAGCATAAACAGTAAAGACATACCGATGTTCTTTTCGGATGAAAACAGGCTGTTTCGGGCCTCTGTAGCGGTACTTTCCCCACGCTTCACCTTGACAAGCCGGAAATGGCTCACGAAGCACCGCTCCATAGGGCAATCCTTCAGGTATCACATCTATTTTCGGAATATTCCATATGATCCAGTGTGTGAAACTTTTCTGAAACGGAACATCCAAATCATCGAGGACGACTGCAAAGGATACCGTATTCCCGGGAGCATCTGCGATGGTAAGTTCCGGAGAAATGTCTTCTCCGAATCCCGTATGTTTCAGAGGAATCGTTCCGTTGTTTTCAAAAGATTTACTGCTGACAATCATTTATTTCTCCTTTGATAGCATTTTTTCGGCTCAGGCAGTTCCTCATAAATGGCTGTGAACAGTTTCTCAAGAAACTCTCTGTTATCCACATTCTCAACAAAGAGCATTTCTTTACCGCCTTCATACGGAAGCTCCAACGCTGCATCCGGAAGCATTGCCACCGCTGACTTGACTGGCTTTATCAGGAACCTGTCATCATATATCCCACCGACGATTTTCCCATTGTAGTAAATGATATACTCGCCCATCATCGCACGGTATGATATGCCGCAAAGTCCTGAAAGCTGATCCAATATGAAGTTCAAATATTCCTTACTCGATGCCATATTATCAACTCCCTTACTGCTTCGCCGCGCTCTTTACGAACTCATTGAATTCTTCCTGCGTCATTCCGAGTTTCTTCCTGAGTACCGGAAGGTTCTCGGCCATACTATTAATCAAAGCATTTCTTTGCTGTTATTTTAAAATCTTCCAGTTCGGTTTTTGCTTTGAACCCATTCTCTCGATATATCCTTTTTCTCTGAGAGAATCCAAAGCTCTTTGAACCGTCCTTACTGTCTTCGATATTTTTTCTGCTATTTCATCACGCGAAGAATCCGGGTTCTGTTTTAAAATGGCAAGTACCGACATTTCGGTTCCATTCAAAGTGACATCCAAAGTGACATATGGAATGTCACTTTGAAGCTGCGGCCTGAATATAATGAACTTAAAACCATTCTTTGTGTTTTCATAGGAGTATTTAATGCCTGCATCCGTACATAAGCTATGAATACGCTTAAATCCGCTGCCGAACTGTTCGATTGACTTATTCAGATACAGAATCTTCGCTATGGATGTATTTCTTATTTCTGATTCAATATTTCCTTGAATATACTCTTCCGGAGTGTGCCTGCTTGCATACTCACCCGGGCTGTAAATCGTAATCATCCCCGGATGAATGCAGATCTCATGATTTGTTCTTCCGTTATAGATTGCATGCGCAAAACCATTAGCAAGTGCTTCCAATCCAGGAAGCATTGATACATCAATTTCTTTTAATGTGTTCAACTGCTGAACTGATAATTCTCTTAATTGTATCATCCGTTCTTCCTGCGTCATGCCTTGAGCAATTAAAATAGAATTGTAGCAATATGTGCAAATATTCCTCCGCCATATCTTCCGGACTTGGTCAGTATTCCTATTCCATCAAGTTCTTCATTCCACTTCTTTATTGAGAATACATATGCATTTGATCCTGCATCTTCTTTAAACGTTTCGAATTCGATACGTTTAAAATCAGGGTTGTGCAGAGATTCCCATAGCCCAAGGAATTCAACAATATCTCTTCCCCTAAGCCAGTTATGTATCGTAACTCTCGGCTCTATGCTGCGGTATTTGGCAATATCCGTAAGAGACACATATTCATTTTTGAAATCATAAGTATATATACCTATGTCAAATCCTTTTGCATGAATAGTTTCCTTCTTTATCTTGTCTGCCATAATATCCTCCGAATTCAGTGTTTCATGCGAGCGAACATTTGTTCTGCTTCATTTTATCATATTTCTTTTGTCGCAGCAACACTGTAAAACCAGAAAATATCAGTGAAAATATTAATGTCAAAAGATACCCGCAGTTCCGATTATTGTTCTGCGGGTATCCATGCTTGTTTAGATCAACTGACCAGGAAGCTTAAGTTTCTCTTTTTCTGGGAACGTGGCTTCGTATGCTGCAAAGTCCTCCGGATTTTCGTCACAGGCAAAATATCCTTCAGGCGTAGCATACTCTCCGGTGACTTTGTCAAGATATCCCGGTATCAGCTCCTTGCACAGAAAGAAGGACGCATCCTCTCCCTCCGGAAGTCCGTGATAACGGATGCCGTATTCGTTTGCGTACCGAAATCCGCTTTTCCCGTAAAACAAAATGTTCCCTTCAAAACAGACTGCTCCGCAGCCGTATTCTGCGGCTTTTTCAAGCGAATAATCCAGCAGTATCTTTCCGTATCCCTGCCGTTTCAGCTCAGGTATAATGCAGATCGGTCCCATCGTCATGATAGGAATGTCTCTGCCGTCATCTGCTTTGATGACGGTTCTGACAAAGATGTTCTGGCCGATGATTCTGCCTTCTTTTTCCATGACAAAATCAAGCTCCGGCACAAAATCCTTATCATCTCTTAAGGACCTCAAAACATAATGTTCCAGGCATCCCGGACGGTAAACGTTCCAGAAGCTTTCCCTTACGAGATTTTCAACCTCCCGGTAATCATCTTTTTTCTCTAAACGAATTGTGTAGTCATTTTTATTCATTTCTTTTTCCCTCCTGATGATTGTTGACTGCAATACTGGGAGGTTTACGATTATAGTCATAAGCCTCCCGCTTACGCTACAATCTCCATTGTGTTGTACTTAATCAAAAAGCACTCTCCTCTTATATTTTATTTTATTCAACCTCCGCTTTCTTTTTATAGTCGGCATCGGTCAATTTCTCTCCTGTCAGGAGTTCGTTTACACTGATTTCAAGGGCTTCGCTAAGAGGAAGCATCAAAGAAACATCGGGCAGGCCCGCGCCGCGTTCCCATTTGCTGATTGTTTTATCGCTGATACCAAGGCAATCGGCAAGCATCATTTGCGTGAGCCCTTTTTCTTTTCGTAAAGAAGCAATTAGCTTTCCTGTCTTGATTTGGTCCATGGCCAATACCTCCTTTCACGAAGGATACTATCATTTTCCCCGGTTTTTCTGCACTCACGCTCTGTAGATTCGGTTGGTTTTTCCTCAACGGACCGTAGAGTCAGAGAAATTATAATTTGTGCGAGAAGACACGTGGGCATTATTTGCCCCTATGCTTCTCCTTTTTCTTTTGCTGTTTCAGTTCAAACATTCGCTCCTTTTCAGCCGCCTTCTGCTCACGGCTTTTTACTTTCCGCTCCTGTTTGTTCTGCTCCTGTTGCAATTTAAGTGCTTGCTGAGATTTGGTTCCTACTCCGGTATTCACAAGAGTTTTTCTAATCTCGCGCTGCATCTTTTTCGGATTTTCTTTGTCTCTTTAACAACAGCTGCCACAGCAGGGCTGAACTGCAAACTGTAATAATGCTTTAAAACGAACTCATAAACATCATAATCCTTTGGTTCTGCTCCAAAAGTTACCTTTGCCACAGATAGTTTTCCGCTCTCATATCGTTCGAAAATACCTATCCAGAATGGTTCCTCAAAAAACACTGTCAGTTTGGTCTGTACTTCGCCCATGACAATCCCTCCTTTTGTATGTAATGAGCAAAGAACGGACAACCCGGAGGGGCAGGTTACTTACCACGGTTCACCGTGACGGCCGGGGTCTACGCTCCGCTTCGGTCGGCGCAAAACCGATGTCCACCGGACATCGTGCGCCCTACCGGCTCTGGCATGCGAAGGCACACGTTGCGTTTTTATCTTTGCGGTCAATATATAATCAAGCTTTTCAGCTTAACTATCAGCTGTATCTCTCGTCGTCCCTTTAGTCCTGGACAGAAGTGAAACTACCTCCACATGCCGTGAGTTCGGAAGTCTAATGTCTGATGGAGCCAGACAATATTTCTCCCTTACAAACTGCTATTCGGTCGTAACAGCCAATATTCCGCCTCCGAAAATGTGTTTGAGGGTACGTGGGAATATTTCGCTATCAAACTCAACCTTTTAATTCGGATTCTATCTCAATTAAATATTTATCAAAATCGGAAGTGTAAAGTCTATCCTGAATAATTCTAAACTTTTCAAATTCTGTTTCTGCTTTCTGTTTTGCAAGTTCGGCAGTAACTTTACCATTGTCCTTCAAAACTCCATAGTCCATTAATTCAAGTAATCCATTCAACCGTTCAGACCAATCCTTCATTGTCATAGGAATATGTCGTGTCGCTCTGCTTTCTGCAAGATCAAGATATCCCGAAACCAATCTTGATAAGTTATGAAGCTCTTCCTCCGAAAGATAGTTTTTGGCAACCGTCACATCGAATTTATGAATCTTTCCCTCTGGTGATCCTTCCCAGCTTGTAAGTCCCATGTTAGGTTGTTCCGAATCAGCTCGATTATAGACTATTTCGGCCGCCGTATTTCCGGTTACTGCAAAATGCAATTTATTTTGAACATTGGCAAAAAACTGTCTTGTTGTTTCACTTTTTGCATCATAATCCAATGCAGTTGCATATATATCAGTGATTTTCTGGTAAAATCTTCGTTCGGACAAACGAATCTCCCGAACTCTCTCGAGCAATTCATCAAAGTACTGCTGTGTAAGTATGGTACCCCCTCGTTTCAGCCGCTCGTCGTCCATAGCAAAGCCCTTAACAGTATATTCCTCAATGATGGCTGTAGCCCATTTTCGAAACTGAACTGCTTTTTGAGAATCCACTTTGTATCCAACAGCAATGATTGCCTTGAGATTATAATGTTTTGTATGATACTGTTTTCCATCTGAGGCAGTTATTCGAAAATTTCGAATAACTGAATCTTCATCCAGTTCTCCGTCTAGAAAAGATTTTTTTAGATGATAGTTTACAGTATTTGTTTCAACAGCATAAAGAAGTGCCATCATTTTTTGAGAAAGCCAAACATTCTCATCTGCATATATAGCTTCGACACCGCCATTTCCTGATGCTGTGATAAATGTAAGGTACTCTGCTGCACTTGATCGAACTGTTATGTCGTTTTTCTTTATACTCATATGGTTGCCCTCGAACATTTGTTTGTATTGATTATAACATTCTTTTGCTTTTATAGCAACTCTGATTAATCGTTTTGCCTGCTTGCCATTTCGATTATCTTCTGCATATTTTCCTCGAAGCTTTGATAAATACCGAGCGTTACAAAGAACGCTCCGCAGAGAACGGGATAGCCAGGAAGCATAAACATTAGGCCAAACAAGATGAACAGATATGTCAGAACAGATGCACTGAGTCTCATTTCTTTTCTGAGCAGCTTACTCATGCAGTTCACCTCTTTCCAGGCGCAGAAATGTCTGCTCCAAAGTTTCTCCGGAACGAGAATGCATTTGCACAAACTCCGTTTTGGACATGGCCTCCTTAATCTTTCCTTTGGAAATGTAGATGATATCGTCTGCACATTTTTCTATATCGGAAATAATATGTGTGGAAAACAATACCGTAATTCCACTTTCTTTGAGTTTCTTAAAAATCTCCAGAAGCTCATCTCTTGAAAACGAATCCAGTCCGCTGGTCGGTTCATCCAGAATTAATACCTCTGCTCTATGCGAAATGGCCAGCAAAAGATTGAATTTAATCTTCATTCCTTCGGAAAGTTCAATCGGTGTCTTATTTTCATCGATGCAAAACAGCTCCTTGTATTTTCGAAATGCCTCATCATCCCAAGTATCATAGAACTCCTTCGTTACTGCAACTATTTCGCTGATTTTCTTTCTCGGATACCAGCTGATAGAGCCTGTTGAATATCCGATGCTTTTCTTAGTCTCTGCTTCATTTTCTTTAAGCATTTTATCAAAGAACGAAATCTCTCCGCTGTCTGGATGAACAAGGTTCAGCATCGATTTTATCGTTGTGGTCTTTCCTGCTCCGTTTCTTCCGATAAAACCGTATATCCTGCCCTTTTCAAGGGCAAATGTTACCGGGCCCAGCTTGAACCCATTATATGCTTTTACAAGATTATTAACCTCTACAACACTCATAAACTCTCGTTCTCCTTGCCATAACAGTAGTTTGATCGCAATTTTGATTTATATGAAAATTGTATCTTATGGTTGCTCTCGCTTCAACCAACCGCAATTAACATATTTTACAGATTTTTGTTA
>JAUNOA010000024.1 GCA_030531245.1 Lachnospiraceae bacterium | reverse complement strand
ACCTGACGGCTCATTTACTGTGATATTAGACAGCTCCGAAGGGTACAGGCAGCACAGTACGGAAACCATGCACTGTACCTACAACAACGGTAGATTGGAATACACGGATGCCGTACTGGAAAGAGAAATCTACAGTCTTGATGAAAGCTGTAGCGAGCCGGCAAGAATAACCGAATATACGAACGGGCAGGGCTATTTTGAGCTTCTGGACGAAGTGGAAAACCTGGGAGAAAACGAATATCTTGAAACACCCGAAGAAACGACCATAATTTTGGGCGGGGTGCCTTTCGACGAGGAATCAATGAAACCGCCATACATCGCCCATACATACAAAACAACGCCGTGCGCTTCAGAAGAATACATGATATGGTACAGCGACCAGGTGCCCCTCATGGAAGAAGACTTCGGAAACATGGACGCCATGGATGTAAAGATCGCAAGAAATGAGATATTTGCCCGCCACGGAAGACTGTTCAAGGATGAGGAGCTGCAGAATCATTTCAACAGCTGCGGATGGTACAACGGAACCGTTCCGCCCGAGCAGTTCAGCGAAGATGTCCTTTCCGAAGTTGAGAGGAACAACATAAAGGTAATAGAGAAGTACGAAGCAAATACTGACTTCAGCCTTATCACCAAGCTGGAAAGCTCTGCGGAAGACTGTTATAAGAAGTATGGCGCTGACCGTGAGAAATACGGACTGACCGTATCATCATATGACAATGCGCAGATGCTCGATAAAGGATCCTATTACGAGCTTCCGTATGCCGAGATGTTCATTTATGAAGCACCAATCCCCGAAAGCGTATTTGCCGGGAAAGGTCCCGGAGACTCTATCACATGGAAGGGCTATACCTATATCATTGAATCCACATACGACAATGAATACGGCAAGGGCTTTTCATTTGTGGAAAACCTCAGCGTGACGGATGTCCTGGGTGCGCATAAGGTCGACGGAGGATATAGGCTCAATTGCCTTGACGACTATTCCCCAACCACAACGGTATTCTATGGCAGTGTCAAATTTGACAAGGACTGTGTTGTTTACGGATACGGAGATTCCGGGCAGTGCAGCATAAAGGAATATGCTTTAACAAACCACAGCTTTGATGAAAACCGGTTTGAACAGGGATTTGAATACGGTCTGACAGACGGTTATCTCAGGATCTACGGATATATCGTTAAAATGGAAAACGGGCTGGTAACCGAGTTCAAGGAAATCTTTACGTCATAAATTATTGCAATATAAATATAAGAGGAATAAAAGGTATTTAAAATCGCCACGAGATGTTGTACAAAAGCAACATCTCGTGGCGATTTTACGGCATATCTTATTAAGTTAGAAATTAAAGTGGAACTTTCTATCGAACCCAGCAATCTTGTCAATTGTATGCCCCGGATGGTTTAAGTTGCCATACTGATGTATGTCAGAAAAGCGGGTGTTGCAGAAAGATGTTACTAATTCTTCATCTTTATTGGATGATACTACTTTCGTTTTAAATACAAAATCCGTCCACCTTGCTGTGCCATAAACCCTTTCTGAATATTTCCTATGTTCAAATCCACAATTTATAGGAAGGAAGACGCCTTCTTTATCTACGAACAGCCAGTCACAGTCACCAGGATAATGAATATCGCGTCCCCACATCGTGGATCCCCTGACGACATTTTTTTTCGTAAACCAGTACTGCGTCAGTATCTTGCCATCGGAATGATCCCTTATTACATAATCCGCAGGGCGGCAGGGAATAGAGCACTCTTTAAATACGGCCATGGTGTTATAAAAGAAATTGTCAGGATCAGCTATTCCATACTGCCAACGCGAATAAAATTCATAAAACATTTTGAAATGCTCTATTTCTTCATGAAGGGTAAGCTCGACATTAGCCCTTGAAAGCATTTCCCTGCCCAAAATTCTGCATTCTGCATGAAAAGCCTTCAATAAATCCTTATTCGAAGAAATCTTATCAAAATCAACTGAGTACTGCGGATTGAATTCCTCACCGCTTTTAGTAACAATCTCCTCAAATGAAAAAGCAGTGCCTTTCCATTCAGTAAAATCAAGGTCACATGTTTTAGATCTTGGGATGGGGGAATCCATTAGTCCGTTATCTCTAAGCCACTTCCTCATGGTTTTATCATTAACGCCAAAGTAATCACATAAATATACAAAATCCTTCTTTTTCCTTAGAAGCTTGTTAACGATATCGAGGGAAGGCCGCCTTAGAAGCTTAAGATCACAAAGAACGCAAAGCAGGCCTTTCTGCGAAAGGCCGGTCTCGTTTGCAAGTTCGGAAATGGTTAGATGTTTGTAAGTAATGGGCAAAGAAAGTCTAAGAAACAAAAAAGGCTTGTTCTTCTTGTACGCTTCGTCACTTAAAAGGAAGCATGACGAATAAACAAACTGCTCAGTAGTATTCAATTCTTTAGAAATATTAATATAACTCAGGCCCTGGCATCGAAGTTCAACTATCTTCGAAATCAGCGCCTGTTTATCTATTCCAAGTTTGTTTATAAAGGTTTTTTTCATATACAAAGTATATCATCCAAAACGACAATTTTTAAAAAAAGTGTGGAAAAAAACAAAATATGTGATAAAGTTAGACTATAAATTGTTTCTTAATATGTAAACACTTTGTTTTTATTTATTTTTTTGGAGGTGAAAATGAAAAAGATTAATTCAATCATGGATAGGAATGTGTGCGAAGCAGACGAACTGCTGAATATGATCGATCCCGCAAACAACCAAACATTCTTTATCAAAGAAAAAAAACATTGCCAAAGAATCCGCCAGTCTGGCACTATATTCCCCAATATGTTCATCTTTTGTCTTTATGGGTTGGAGGTTCTGTTGTCTTTAACGTTTGTTTTAGGCGGTTTTGGGATTTTGAAGGATCTTGTTAACCCGGGATCACTTATATTCGGGATCATAACGCGATTATTTCTGATGATCGCTCCGTTGCTCACCTGGCGGCTTTCCTATGCGATATCCGATGACTATGCGGCATTAGATAAAAAATACAGCACATTGAAATTCAGTCTCTTTTTGTCGGTGGTTAATCTGTTTTCCCTGTTATTACTTGTGTCTTTTCGTATTCTGATATGGTATATCCCTCAGGATATAGGATTCTTTCACTTTGATTTAGATACGATATTTAAAATCAGACTTATACTGGCTCTGATTTTCTCTGCCATTTTTGCTGCAATTCCGGGTAATCTTATCATCAGTAATCTGATTCCGACTGGAAAACTGCGTTTCTACAGCGATACCCATTAAAGAAAGGAGCGTTGTTCTCTATGAAAAGATCCTTTGTGGATTGTACTTATCCCCTAAAATCAGTGTTTAGAGACATTAAAACCAATAAACCGATAGTGATAACGGAAAAGACAAGGCTTGAGCACGGCCTATGTATTTGTAGAACAGGAGGTGGAAAGACATCCACGTTCCTGCTGCCATGCATCTACGAGACAATATTGAGGAAGCTGATGAACAGAGAGATCCAGCAAAAGGTGATGCGCGAGCTGTACTATAAAGGGCATGTCGATATCATCCTTGATTTCCCCAATCAGACCTTCTGCCTTCGCTGCTTTACCCCTTTGACGGAATATGGAAGGGAAGCTATGGTCAATCTTTCCAATAACTGTGACGACGCGGCCATCGTATCAATATCCACGGACAGCAGTTTCGGAAAGAGCATACGGGAAATGTGCCTTAACGCCAATTACAATAATTATTACTGCATCGACCCTGAACTGTTTAAGAATGACGGGAAGGAGCCTTATGATACACCCTATGGTATTAACCCGCTCTTTATCCCTCCGGAACTACCGGTAACTGATAAGATACAGAGAGCAAACAACCGGGCAGAGCTTTTGGCAGAAAACATAAGCAAGATTGCCGATGCGATCTCAGACAAGCCATCGGACCCTTTCTATATGTCGCTTAATCATTCGATAATCAAGACCATATCTCAGGTGCTCATGCTTTCGTTTTACGATATCGAAGGAAAGCACCCCACACTTCGAGATGTGCTCACATGCCTGCTCGACTACAGGAAGCTGGAGCCATATATGTTCAAGCTGGCTGAAAACTACGGTAATGATGGAAGGCCTATGTCCTTTACCCCGCCTACAATAAACGATTACCGGATTAACTGCGGGGAGTCTCTGTCAGTACTGTATGATTTCGCCAAGCGTCTTGTTACCAGCAACGAGCGGTCCGTAATCGTGACCCAGGCAGAAGGTCTCATGAATGCGATGAACAGGCTCCTCGGCAACATCTCGGTTGCCAGGATGCTTTGCTCTGATAACTCGGTGGATATTGACAAACTTATAGCCCAGTCTTCCGTCATATTATTCAACACGGCAATCGGAATATCAGACACTACTTCAAGCTTCTTAGGGCAGCTGTATACGATGGTATACAAAGATGCAATTCTCCAAAGAAAAAAGGATGATAACAGCGGACGTTCTATGCGTGATCCGATCGTGTTCTTCTTTGCCGATGAGGTGGCCAGTTACCTTACCAAACACATGGAACCTTTGGTCACGCTGATGAGGGGATATCGGGCTTCGTCATACCTGGCAATACAGTCAAATTCTCAATTTGATAAGGTAAGCTCGACCAGATATCTAAAGTATGTCTTCAATGAGAACCCGGCCCTCGTTGTCCGGATGGGCGGCATGGGCATGAAGGAAGCCGAAGAGCTCGAAAAGGAATCCAAACCGATAATCAAAACAGAGGACTATATGTACAACGGCGAGTGGGGACAGAGGAGCATAAAGACCTACGAGTATTCGGCTCAGTATCTTAATATGCTCCCCTTCAAGTGCTGCGCCCTCAAGCTTATTGACGAGGGAATTCCACAATTCCTGAAGGTCTCGAGGCTCGAGTGGATACCCGAAGTCATGGGGCTTAACAACGACCAGAATATAGACTGGAGTCTGCCATTGGACATTTATAGGCGAAAATCGGACTCAAAGCCTTTATTTTCAGCACATATAGATACCTGTCCTCCAAGTAAAACGGCTGTTTCTATAAGCAGTTTCTCTGATGACATATTTGGAGATATAACTGAAGATACAGCAATTGACAATGCCCACGGACTCGATATGCAATCTGGGCGGGAGGGGGATGGACCTTGCGATAAAGATGGTATAATCCCAAACAACAAAAAACGCCCCCGCAGTCTAAAAACCACAAGAGCGATATATTAAAGTATTTTGATCTATAATGCAGACGGTCCTGCAACAGCCGGGGCATCAGGATCTTTTGAAGCCTCGGCATACCGTTTGCTTTCGCCGTCGAATATGAATAGGAACGGAGTCTTCCTGTCAGCCGACAAAAACTCGGATTCCCTTATGAATACCATGGCATTCCCCTTTGCCTTAAGGGATATCCTTTCATCACCCGAAAGGTAATGCCAGAGAGCGGCTGGGTATGTGCGTTCCGACAGGCATTTTATCCCGGAAAGCAATGAGCTTGCGCGCGTTCCGTCGCATATGGTGACATCGTCCTGAACGATTGCGATCAGGAGGGTGTCTTTTTTTGACCCGGATTCTAAGTATCTGCGTATCCTCATCGCCGCGCCGATGTCACGTCCGGGGCATTCGATAATGACCGTCTGCCCCTGGCACTTCACGGCGTTATTAAATGTCGCGCCCCCGATCACTACGGGCAACGGATGGCCGGGTCCGGACAAAGGGGCAAGGTCATAGCATTCTAGGATGCTCCGGACCCTATCGGGGCATATCTGCAGGGGCTTAAGCATTGACAGGATATCAGGGACTTCCTTCTGAGAAGAAAACGCAACGCTATGTCCTTCCATAATGAAATCTTCAAGGCGTCTTTTATCAGCAAGTATCTTCTTATAGTGAAGGGCCATCCTTCTGCCTGCCACCTTTTCCTCTGAAAGACGCACGTTCTTGAGCTCCCCGATGGCATAGAGCAGCAGTCCGGGCTGGCCGGTGATCTCCTTGTCCTGTGACAGGAAATTAAGAAAGTCATATGTTTTGTCTATAAGCTGCGGTTGGCTCTCCGTCATGCGGTCGGCCTCAATGATTGCCGAGGTCCTGTTTATCCCGCAGAGCACGTCGGCACAGAACCTGCTTGATTCCTTGGATAACGATACAAGAGGCCTTCCCGAAGGGGAGTATCCGGCTTCCCTGTTGACCGTGCTTACAGGAATCGTCATTCTCGCAAGCAGGTCGGATATAAGGCGTATCTCCAGATCGGTATGGCTGTTCTCCTGTTTGCTTACCTGGCTGTGGCGAAGCTTTACAATGTCTTCCTTCTCAAGCCCGATAAAACCCGTACCAAATTCCCCGGTATGCGTTTCTGTCTCCGGATATAATTCATTCCCTAATTCGACAAAAAGATTTTTTCCGGCGGCGGTTATGGAATACCGGTTTTTTCTTTCGTTCTTTTCATATTTTGAGATCTTGACCAGACCGATGAGCGACATCTTCTTATATATGGCATTGACCTTAAGCTCGACGTCCCTGTCGGTCTTACCATCATCGTTTCCAAAGAACACCTGTCTATAAATCGGGGATACCGATCTTGCGGTAATGCTTCTGAACATCAATAGAGAGCACAGACTCAGGAGCGTCTTCTTCTCCGTCTTTGCTTTCTCATCCACATCATACATAATATCTTTTATTAAAAAACGAATATCACTGTACAATACAGAATATATGTTGTTAAGTGTTCTATCGGACATATTGACTCCAAATTACATAAATATTCTATATAAAAAACTATATAATAATTATATAAAATAGTCAATTTTCCAGAATGAAATAACTATGTATTTTCCATATATTATATAGAGTTTCTCTGAAAAATAGAAAATTATATGATGTAATCATATATATTTTTAATTGTTATATCTGTCTCACTCATCCATTCCTCAATAAACGGCCCTCTAATCCTGAAGTAATAATACGGATTAAGAAGGCGCAGGCACACATCCCGGATGTCTCAAGGTCAAATGTCTGAAAAGTTTCTTCTATATAAAATGTATGCAATATTTGCAACTAGCAGCATTCCTGAAGCTATTGAGTATTATAAGATATTCAGAGATGAACGGGAAAAGGGTAATCACAGCCTGAATATCACAGCACTATTTGATGCCAGCGATGATAACGGGAATAATTCTATTTTGAAAATGCAGGGCATAACACAGATCCTGAACGATTATGGAGATATGTTCGGTCAGTCCTATACGCATGCCAATTATGACAAGTTTAAAAAAGACCTATGTTTCTTCTTCGCCTATTTTGAATGCGAGACAAATCTGCTTTTTTAGCTCAGTTGTAAAATTGCTATCATTCCAAAGATATATGCTGTAAGGAATGAAAGCAGTTCTTTTTCGAAACATAGAGGAGTCAACTTTAAAATAATAACGCAATGAGTGTATATTCTCAAAAGATGCATTGAAAAGGAAATGGTTGCTTTTTTCGTATCTTTTCAAACTGTTTTCCAGTATATCCGTAAGGTTCCTGCTTCGACCACCACTGCCTGACAGATACAATACTGTACCGGCAAGTCTTACACCGTGTCCACAGGCGTTAGGTTCGGGCGGTTCCCTCCCTACCTTTTATGACTAGGCTGCTTCTTTTCGGAGCAGCCGGAGACCTTCATTGAGTATGTTTATCGCAGCGTTATGATCCCTGTCCATCTTCATCCCGCATGTGCATCTGTATGTACGGTCAGAAAGTTTCATTTTCTGCTTCCTGCCGCAATGGCTGCACATCTGGCTGGATGGGTACCATTTGTCCACCTTTAACTGATATCTATCGCAGAATCGCCGGTCCTTCCGCATTATGAGTATATTTATATCATTTTTGTTTTTTGTTGTGAAAACAACGAAATTGAAGGATGTATGTATTATTCGTAGACAAAAATAACGATTTTGAGGTATAATGACGGAATAAAAATAACGATTTTGAAAGCAAAGGGTTCATATGATATTCAGGAGAAAAATCTATCAGAAGCTGTGTGCATGGAAAAATGAGGCAAACGGACATACTGCGTTATTAATAGAAGGAGCCAGGCGTGTTGGAAAATCTACGATTGCAGAAGAGTTTGGAAAGAATGAATATAAGTCATATGTTCTTATTGATTTTACAAAAGCACCGGCTGCAATCATAAACCTGTTTGATGACATTTCTGATCTTAACTGGATTTTTATGCAGATTCAGCTTTACTATAAGGTTGAGCTGTTTGAAAGAAACTCTCTGATTGTTTTCGACGAAATCCAGTTTTGTCCAAAAGCGAGACAAGCAATAAAACATCTGGTGACCGACCACAGGTATGATTATCTTGAAACCGGCTCACTGATTTCAATAAAGAAAAACGTCAAGGACATTCTGATTCCCAGCGAAGAGGATAGCATAGAAATGGTGCCGATGGACTATGAGGAATTTCTCTGGGCCATGGGGGATACAGTGACTATGCCAATCATTCGCGAATGTTTTTTAAAGCAAAAGTCCCTGGGAGATGATCTCAATCGAAAACTGATGCGCAGTTTCCGTCTATACATGCTGGTTGGCGGTATGCCCAAAGTGGTCTCGACATATCTGGAGACGCAGAGCCTTAACCGGACAGATGCGGAAAAAAGAAGGATTCTCAAGTTGTATGATGAAGATTTTAGAAAGATTGACCCGACGGGCAGAATAAGTATGCTCTTTGATGCAATTCCGGCAGAACTGGAAAAGAATGCGTCTCGGTATCAGGTTTCCAGTGTATTGCAGAATGAAAGGGCTGATACCATCCTTGACCTGATTGCCGAAATGAAGGATTCTAAAACTGTTCTGGTATCTTACCATGCGAATGATCCACAGGCAGGCCTTTCACGTACGATAGACCTTCGCAAATTCAAGCTGTTTGTCTGTGATACCGGGCTGTTTGCAACCCTTTGCTTTAAAGATAGGGATTTTACTGAAAATATCATTTATGAAAAATTGCTGAGTGATAAACTTCCGGCGAATCTTGGATATATGTATGAAAATGTAGTAGCACAAATACTTACAGCAAAAGGTGATTCTCTGTTTTATCATACTTTTATGAATGAAAGAAGCCGACACAATTATGAAGTTGACTTTCTCGTTTCCAGAAAGAACAAGATATGTCCATTGGAGATAAAGTCATCGGGTTACAACACACATGCCTCGCTGGATGTCTTCTGCGAAAAATACTCTAAGTACATTCTTACTAAATATGTTGTGCATACCAAAGACTTGAGAAAAGAGCAAGATATCCTCTCCCTACCAATATATATGACAGAGTGCATCTGAAACTCACGAATCGGTATAAGTAAAATGCAAAAAATAGATCTTAATTATCCTTTTTCAGCAAATAATTAATAAGTTCTAATATATGTTCGGAAAGAAGAAGACAACTCCATCACCTCAGTATGACCCCGCCCATTATCGCGCAGTCATCCGATGCAGCATATGTACAGGAGAGCAGGTGGCAGGATTTAAAGAAAACGCTACCGGAAAATTCCATGAAATAATGCTTATCCGTAATTCCGCTGACCTTGACGAATTCAAGAAAAAATACAGCGTTGAGAAGATCACCAAAGAATACTGATAATACAAAATGATTGGGGGACTTTTGTAGCAAAAGCTACGGAAAAAGTTCCCTATTCTTGACGATTAGGGAACTTACTGATACAATAAACGCAAAGCAAGTTCCCTAAGGAGACCCTATGAATAGTTTTAATGAAATACAAAAGCTTTTGCAAGATAGAGCAGATTGCCAATCCCGAATGAAACTTATTCCGTATGACGGAAGCCCTGAGATAAAAGAAAATTCAAGTGGAAGATACATTTATATTCGTAAGCGCATCGGCGGTCATTTGACTTCAACATATGTCGGACTGTATTCAGAGGACCTTTATCAGCTCCTGCTCCGCAATTCAAAAGAACTCAAGGATCTGAGAAGGCAGCTGAGAAAAATAGATAAGCAGTTAGCAGATCTTGGTTATACTTCTTATGAATTAGCGCCACGGATAATTCAAAACATTGATTTCGCCAGAGCCAATATGAAGTCAAATATTTATGACCAGGCCATATTGGAAGGAGTTGCAACTTCATTCCCACAGACGGAAGACATCATAGAAAACGGGATAGTGACCGGAATGACGGCAACGGATGTGCAGAAGATTCTGAACCTGAAACATGCCTGGGAGTTTATACTAGATTCAGATGTCGTGCAGGCAAAATCTGATTATTATTTGCTGTGCCACATTGCAAAGCTTGTCAATGAAGGCTTCTTTTCAGACGGGGGAAGGATTCGATCAGTGCCGGTGTCCATCGGAGGAAGTACCTATAAGCCTCCACTTCCAAACGAATCTATTGTGAAGGAACGAATTGATGAAATACTGACTTCGGAAAAAGATCCTATCGATATTGCAATTGAATTATGCATGTACAGCATGAAGGCTCAGATATTCATCGATGGTAACAAACGCGCATCTGTCATTTATGCAAATCATTATCTCATAGCACATGGATATGGTTTTCTGGTAATTCCGGAGGAACATGTTCCGGTGTTTAAAAAGAAGCTTGTTGCTTACTACGAGGGAGAAGAAATAAGCATTCTTAGAGACTTCCTGAAAAAAAACTGCTGGAAAACATTTTGACAATATCCAAATATATGTGATGCATCTATTTTTTCACCTATAATCGCAAAGAGGTGTCCATGAATATTGAAGCATACGACCTTGATGGTCTAAGATCAATTGTCCGAGGCCTTCAGGATGAAAACAAAACCCTAAAGAAAAGACTGGATGATGCGGGAATCCCGTATGATTCAAAAGACTATTTCGACGAAGAGGCAGAACGCCTTGAAGAGTATGACCCTGATCAGGGCGGGAGGATACTTGACAGGACCATCACCAGGGATATGGCAAATCAGTTCTTCTCCATGTTCTGGGGAAGAACTGATGTCTTTGCTAAAAGAGGTCCTAAAGGCAGCTACTTCCCTCAATGCCGGAACTTCTGGAAAGACTCTCTATGCAAAAAAAAGTACGGAGAGAAAATAAGCTGCGAAGACTGCCCTAACAGAAAATGGGCAGAGCTTTCCCCGGAACTGATAATGAGCCATTTGATTGGAAGCAAAAGCGACGGAACGGATGTCCTCGGCGTTTACCCGTTGCTGCCGGATGGAACATGCAGATTCTTAGTTTTTGACTTTGATAACCATGAAAAAGGAGCGGAGCTTTCCGATTTCGCAAATCCGGATAAGAAATGGCGTGATGAAGTGGATGCTCTGCGACGCATCTGTGAGATAAACGGAATAAGACCGCTGGTAGAGCGCTCCCGTTCGGGGAATGGTGCACATCTATGGATTTTTTTCAGGCATCCTGTTCCTGCAGCCCTGGCAAGGGAATTTGGCTTTACCCTGCTGGATAAAGGTTCTGAATCCGTAAATCTAAGATCTTTCCATTACTATGACAGGATGTATCCTTCTCAGGATTCTTCAAGCAGCATAGGCAACCTTATCGCGTTGCCTCTTCAGGGCAATGCTCTTAAAAATGGAAACAGCGCATTTGTTGATAAGAACTGGAACGCATATCCGGATCAGTGGTATGCGCTTTTTAATTACACAAAAAAGCTGGACAGGGAAGACATCGAACGTCTGCTTATAAACTATAATAACAAAGCTATAGACGATATCCTGTATTCAAACTACAGCGAGCACAGCAGGCCGAAGCCATGGGAAAAGAAGCAGGCATTTAATAAAGCTGATGTCATCGGAAAGGTACATATCGTCCTGTCTAACGGAGTATATGTCGATACGCTTAATCTTCTGCCAAACATTCAGAATCAGATCCGAAGCCTGGCAGCATTTGACAATCCGATATTCTATAAGAATATTCGTCTGGGTCATTCCAACTACTATAATTTCCGCACTGTATACATGGGCCATGATGAAAATGGATATATCTGCATTCCAAGAGGCCTGCGTGAACGGCTGCTATCTCTGCTGAAGGAAGCCGGGATAGAGTATGACATAAAAGACTGCCGAGAAAAGGGAAGGCCGATACGAGTCTCCTTTAGTGGCAGTCTGCGCATGCAGCAGGATCTGGCCGCAGACACGCTACTTTCTTATGAAGACGGGATCCTGAATGCTGCAACTGCATTTGGCAAGACGGTCGTCTGCAGCTACCTGATCTCGCAAAGAAAAGTAAGCACCCTCATCCTTCTTCAGAGCAAGGACCTTCTTGAGCAGTGGGTAGATGAACTCAACAAATTCCTTGAGATTAACGAGGAACCTCCTGTATATAAAACTAAAACCGGCCGCGAAAAAAGAAGGGATAGCGTAATAGGAATACTACATGGAAACAAGGACACGCTGACCGGCATCATAGATGTGGCTATGGTCGGTTCCCTGAAAGGAAAAGAAAACATCAACGAAATCCTTGATAAATACGGCATGGTCATCATGGATGAATGTCATCACTGCGGATCTCCTACTTCGGTAGATGTAATGCAGAAAATCAAGTCGAAATATGTTTATGGGGTTTCCGCTACCATCAAAAGGGGCGATAATCTCGAGAGGATCATACACCTGCTGCTTGGGCCTGTCAGACATTCCTATTCTGCAAAGGAAAGAGCGATAGAGCAGGGCATCGGTCATTTTGTCTATCCGAGATACACAAGGACCGTACTCGTATCTGATACTCAAGATGACATTAACGAAGCTTACGCTGTAATCAGCTCAAACGAAGACAGGAACCGGATGATCATAGAGGACGTTCAATTATGTGTCAGGGATGGAAGGACGCCGGTTGTCCTGACCAGATATAAAGATCAGGCCAAGTATATATATGACGGCCTGAAAGATTCGGCCGACTTCGTATTCATTATGTACGGGGACAACAGCGACAAGGAGAATTCTGAGATCAGGAATCAACTGAAGGATGTGTCTGCAGACAAAAGCATTATCCTGGTCGCTACAGGACAGAAGATAGGAGAAGGCTTCGACTGTCCGCGGCTGGACACCTTGATGCTTGCCGCTCCGGTTTCTTTTTCCGGCAGATTAGAGCAGTATATCGGCAGGCTCAACAGAGATTACCCGGGGAAGAAAGATGTCATGGTCTATGATTATGTGGATTCCCATATCCGCGTATTTGATTCCATGTTTTCAAAGCGGCTGCGCACATATAAGAGCACCGGCTTCATTTTGATTACGAGAGAGACTCCTTCCAAGCAGACCGTCAATGCCATTTTTGACAGAGGAAATTACACAGAAGTTTTTGAACAGGATATCATAGAGGCAGAAAAGCAGATCATAATATCCAGTCCAGATTTAACAGAAGCAAAAGTTCAACGATTGATCAGCCTTGTAAAGGAAAGACAGGAATCAGGTTGCAAGGTTTCAGTCATTACTACCGAGGCGGATGGTATCCTTTTTGGCGATCCGGGTTATAAGCAGGAACTGATGGAAACCATGAAAAATAATGGCATCACCGTAATCGCCAGGGAGGATCTGTCAGAGCATTTTGCCGTTATAGACAATACTATCGTATGGCATGGCGGCATGAACCTCCTTGGAAAGGAAGACGCATGGGACAATCTTATGAGGATCAAATCCTCACAGGTTGCCGCAGAGCTTTTGGAACTGTCTTTAAACTAAGGAAAACCTACAATATATTATATAAAAGACGACGGATCAGAATTTCATGTGTTTTCAAAACGAAATGAACGAAATTACTAAGGCAGCATACAATACACCAGCAAGGAGATACCAGATGGTTTCAGTAAAACCCGATAATATTGAAACAGCTTCAAAAAGCAAGATGACGCCGATGCTCTTAACGGACGGCAAGGACTACAGATGCTCGGAATGCGGGCAGCGCCTTACCGATGACGCGAAGGGCTGTCCCCTTTGCAAGGCAGTTTTTTCAGGCACGGCAAAGATAATCCCAAAAGCCGAGATCGTTCCGGGAAGCCAGGAGTACATGAAACTGCTGGAGCAGAGGTACCAGAAGCTTCGCGAGGAGATGGGCGAAGAGGACTTCAACCGGTTTCTTAAGACAAGGCGCCTTACGAAGCAAAACTACGCTAAGAAAACGTCAATGACGGAAAAGAAGAATTCCGGATCGTCGCCTGCGTTCATCTGGGTGCTGCTTGGAGCCGCGATATCCATCCTGCTGTTCCTGCTGATTTCAAAGATGTTTTCAGGCGTCATATAAAAGGGATCAGCCAAAAGCGAGCGAAAACCGTTATAGCAGATTGTTATATTTCTCATTTTACTTCTATCATATTTTTGATGAAGCTCACATACTACATGCAAAAGGTTAGAACGGATATAAAAATTTGTAAGGGATTTCTTGTGAGGCATCTGAAAGGAGGCACCTTAATAACGGAAAGCCGTTGACACCATATCTGACACCATATATAATGTACTTATTAAGAAATGAGGAGGCTGAATATGTCACAATGGGATAAACTGTTGCAAAGAATACATTCTCTAGACTCCGACCTTCGATTTGAAGAATTAAAGAAAATTTTAGAGCGATACGGCTATGTAATGAGCGCACCTAAAAGCGGAAGCAGCCATTGTACTTTCCGAAAACCAGGATGTGTGCCGATTACTATTCCAAAACATAAGAAAATAAAAAAGGTCTATATCGAGATGGTCAGGGATATAGTTGAAAGTGAGGCCAATACCAATGAAAACAATCGATGAATACATGAAACTTCCATATCGTATGGAATTAACTCCGGACTCCGAAGAGGGTGGTTTTGTTGCATCGTTTCCGGATCTTCCCGGGTGCTTATCCGTGGGGGACTCAGTAGAAGAAGCCTACGCAAATGCAATGGATGCGAAGCTGGCATGGTTTCAGGCGGCTATTGAAGATAATATAACTATTCGTGAACCCGACAGCCTTGATGCTTATTCAGGACAGTTTAAGCTACGTATTCCAAAAAGCCTACACAGATCGCTTGCAGAACATGCAAAAAAAGAAGGAGTCAGTATGAATCAATATTGCGTATATCTGCTTTCATCAAAAGACCCCTCGGTTGAGGCTTTATAGTTATCTTTGAGGCTCATAAGGTCTTCCTCCCCGCATCATTACAATATGCAGACTCTTTCAATACCTCATCATATTTGTTAACTCACAACCGAATGTGTTTTTGAGCATGCTTTTCTAAAACCTATTCTGATAAAAAAAGGAACCTTTCGTTGTTCCTTTTTTTGTTCCCACCATTTTGCCGGAACATGCAAAAACATCCCCTTTAATACAAATATAACTATTAATACTACAATCTCCCTGCCGACGTTGCTGTATGTTGTTTACGCTTGGTTGACTCGTTTTGCCTGTTTTCCCCTGTGTTTCTTGTTTGGTTGACTGCCCGTTGTCGTGTTGTTTATATTTAGTTGAGTGTATGGGCAAAAACTATATATTGTATTATCATTTAGTTGACTTGCCGCAGCTCCCATTGTATAATTATCAATAAATAAAACTATATCTTGTGCTATCCGGACCTTTCACAGCAATCCTTTGCGTATTGTCCGGTCTTAACAGGTTTTTAGGAGCGGTATGGAGTTAATCGTAAACGACCACTATATATTGTCCTTATCTGACTGCAAGGCTCAGTCCGTCACCATCAACAAGCTGATCCGCGTTGTACTTAACCCGGCCATCCCGGCAGTTGACGGAAAGAAAACGGTTTCCGTGCTCGAGCTGCGCTCGCTCATGCAGATGGAAGACAGCAAGTATTTCTACAACAAGACACTGGAAATAAAAAGCGCTTTGGAGCATCTTTACGACAGGCGGCTTTTCAAGCTCGTCACTTACAAAGATGCTGCCTTTACGTTCATATTGGGACCCGATGCCGACAAGGTATGTTCTCCGGCCGGAAAGCATATCTACTACGACAATAAAAACTTCGGCGTACTGAAGACAAATTATGCTCTTTCGGTCTACGAGATGATCCAGAAGGCCCTCCGTGAGGATTCCAGCCCTTCAATATCAATCAAAAAAGATGACTTTCCGCCGGGGATCCGCCCGAAGAGCATGACAGGCTTTTATGAGACGATGAAAAGAACCGCCGCTCAGATAAACAAGACAGATGTGACAATAACCGAGATCACCTTTAAAACGGATGCGATCGTTTTGAAGACCGGTATCAAATAACAGGCAGGAGTATATATGGCAACCAAAGAGATAAAGCGTCTTGAGTTCGATTATTTCTATGCTTCGGACGCTGAAAAATTCCAGTTTTATAAACTACCGAAGTTCCTTTTCACGAACGATGCATGCTCATCGCTCAGTTCTGATGCCAAGATACTGTATTCCATCTGCCTTGACCGTCTTTCCCTTTCCATGGAGAACGGCTGGAGAGATGAACAAGGCCGCATCTACATCGCGTTCACAGTGGAAAGCATAAAGGAAGAGCTGAACTGCAGCCGCCCGACAGCAATAAAGGCAAAAAAGCAGCTCGAAGCCATCGGCCTTCTCGAGGACATCAGGAAGGGTCAGGGAAAGAGCAACTTCATATACCTCAAGGATTATGCTTCGCTCCTTGATTCCCAGAAGTCAAAAATTTTGACTTCAAAAAAATTGACTTCAAGAAGTAAAAAAAGTGAACTTCCAAAAGTCAAAACTGTTGACCCTAATAAGACTGAAGATATTAAGACTAAAAGAAGTGCCTCCTCATTAAAGAAAGAGGGGCTTTCAGCATGGGAGAGCATCATCTCGGGAAGGAACCGATACTCCTCGAACAAGAACAAGGTGATCCTTGATTCCTTAGATGAAAAGGCAAGAGAATCGCTTAAGGCAATAGGAGGCCTTACTAAGCTCAGAAGCTGCGATGCTTTTGAGGAGGGAAGACTTAAAAGCAAGTTCTTAGAAAACTATGAAAGCCAGGGTTAAAGGATGAGCCAGGAAGATATCATAAAAAGAGTCATGCCGCACAGCTTTGAAGCAGAACAGTCGGTTATCGGTTCGATGATCATGGACCGAGATGCGGTGGCTGTCGCAGCAGCCGGTCTTGAAAAGAGCGATTTCTATGTAAGCCAGCATGGAGAGTTCTTTGAGAGCATGGTCGAGCTTTACAACGAAGGAAAACCCGTCGATCTCATAACAGTGCAGAATAAGCTTAAGGAAAAGGATGTTCCGCCGGAAGTACAGTCACTTGATTTCGTCAAAGGGCTTGTGGCAGCTGTCCCGACATCCTCGAACATCAAGGCCTACTGTCATATCGTAAAAGAGAAGGCGCAGCTTCGACGGTTCATACATACGGCACAGGAAATAGAAAATGCCTGCTATGCCGGAAACAAATCAGCAGATGAGATAGCTGAAGAAACCGAGAAGGCGGTGTTCGAAGTCCTTCTTAAAGGAGACGACAAGGATCCTGTCTCGGCAAAGGAAGCAGCGGAGATCGCGCTTACCAAGATAGAGGAAAACTCAAGGATCGAGGGAAACATCACTGGCGTTCCGACCGGGTATAAGAAGCTGGATGAGCTTACCGGAGGACTTCAGAAGGGAGAGCTTGTCATTCTGGCTGCCCGTCCTTCGATGGGAAAGACAGCTTTTGCATTGAACATATTAAAGAATGTAGCATTTAAGGCAAAAAGACCTGCGATCATGTTCTCGCTCGAGATGGGAACGAACTCCCTCATGAACAGATTCCTTTCCATGGAGTCAAAAGTCGAGGCGACCAAGCTGAGGAACGGAAAGCTTACTGACGATGAGTGGGAAAGCCTCGTAAAATCCGTGATCAATGTAAGCCGGGGAAACCTTAAGATTGATGACACGGGCGCTCTTACCGTAAACGAGATAAGAAGCAAGTGCCGGAAGGAAAAAGTAAAAGGAGGCCTTGACCTTATTGTGATCGATTACCTGCAGCTCATGAGCGGAGGGAAGAAGTCACCGGAGAACAGGCAGCAGGAGATAACGGAGATATCAAGAGGCCTTAAGGCACTCGCAAAGGAAATGGACTGTCCGGTAATAGCGCTTTCCCAGTTATCACGTGCCCCGGAGGCACGTCAGGATCACAGACCGATGCTTGCGGATCTCAGGGAATCCGGATCCATCGAGCAGGATGCAGATGTAGTAATGTTCCTTTACAGGGATGATTACTACACGAAGGCAGAGAGCGAAAAGCCGGGAGAGACGGATGTCATCATAGCAAAGCAGCGTAATGGTGCGCTGGATGATGTGACGCTTAAGTTCATACCGGAAACCACGTGCTTTTACGAGACCGTTTACACCAAATAATCATAAGAACCCTGATACATAAAGCCTTGGGTCCCGGGAGAATTTCCGGGGCTTTTTTATCCGGTACATTCAGCATGGTTTCTATTCTATGACTTGTCAGTTCACGCACAAATGTATAGTGTTCATACGAATATAAATGTATGCATATTGATTATAGTTGATATTGTAATTCAATATAATATAAGTGAACTACATCGGTAATTAAATTACCGAGCTTCCTGCTTCGACCACCACTGCTTGACAGATACAATACTGTACCGGCAAGTCTTACACAGTGTCCACAGGCGTTGGGTTCGGGCGGTTCCCGCCCTACAGTTGATTTGTTTTACGCTACATCACTGCGAAGCAGTCTCAGGCCTTCATTCAGTATGTTTATTGCCGCGTTATGGTCTCTGTCCATAGTCATCCCGCAACTGCATCTGTATGTACGGTTCGAGAGCTTTATTTTCTGCTTCCTGCCGCAATGACTGCACAGCTGACTGGATGGATACCACTTATCCACTTTTACAAGATATTTGCCCCTGTCGGAAAGCTTGTACTCGAGCATGTTAAGGAACATTCCGTATCCGTTGTCAAGGGTGGCTTTCCCGTTCCCAAAGCTCCTGTTTGACATGGCCTTCATGTTGAGGGTCTCCACGCATACGATGTCATACTGATTGGCTATCTCAGTAGACTTCTTATGCAGGGCATCAATCCTCTGGTTTGATATATGCTTATGGATCTTTGCAACCTTTTTCTGCTGTTTGATATAGTTCTTGGATTTTGTTTCACCTTTACCTGAACCGGTGCGGCGTGACAGTATTCTCTGTGCCTTTGCAAGTTTCTTCTGCGCTTCGCGGTAGTATCTGGGCATATCAGCGACATTGCCATTACTGTCCATGTACAGGCCGTCAGACTTGTAGTCAAGGCCTATGGCATTACTGCTCATCCTGGATGCACCATGAACATCTTCCTCATACTCGAACAGCACGGATGCGTAGTATTTTCCGTCACAGTCCTGTGATATAGTGGCAGACTTTATTTTCCAGTCAGGATTTGGGTTACGATGTATCTCCGTCCTTACTATGCCTGTCTTGGGTAACCGAATACCCTTACCGGTAATGGCCACAGTGCCGTTCTGGTTATTGGTGGTATATGACTTCCTGCTGTGCTTAGCCGATTTGTATCTTGGAAATCCGTTACGGGATTTCCTGCTCTTATCGAAGCAACTACTGATAGCAGACTGAAGGCTTAACTGGACATTTGCAAGGGCGAGGCTGTCTACCTCTTTCAGGTAAGGATACTCTTTCTTATACATGGCAGGAGTCTGCTTACCGAAGTTCTTTGTTTCTTCATAAGACCTTATCTTGTCGGAAAGCATGAGGTTATATACCTTGCGGCAGCAGCCGAAGGTTTTGGCAAACAGCACCTCCTGCTCTTTTGATGGATATATTCGGTATTTATAAGCTTTATTCATAAGATTATTATATCAAACATATGTTCGTTCTACAACAGTAATACCGTAATAACAGCAATATCAGACAATAGAGCAGACGCTTTCATCTCGGCAATTGAATTACCGAGAATTCCCGCTTTGTCTCTTAAAATTACTCACGTTAGGAGACAAAAGATGGCTGCAGAAGTTGGATCAAATTATGAGCTTACGATAAAGAGGATAGTCAACGACGATTTCCGGTTCAGTAAGGAGACAGAAGGGCTTTACGAGCTTTATTATGAATGGATAAAAAAGAAACCGGCCAATAACCGGTCCGAAGAAGATAAGAAGTACCTTGAGCTTTATCCGCGTCTTCCGAAGAGAAAAAGAAAGGCACATGCAGAGGAAGAGGAGCAGGAAACCGTATGTCCTATGGATAAGTAACTTAAGCTTTTCAGTAGCTTTTCTTAACTGTGAAAAAACCCATATAAATAGTGATATAATGTCGCTGCTGTATAAGGCAGCGATATTTTTATAAAGGAAGAACAAAATGAAAAAAATTATAACAAGCATATTAATGATAATTTTTGCCGTATGCCTTCTTACAGGCTGTGCAGCTAAAAGAAGCCTTACGATAACGCTCGATGATTCATGCAAAGATGCCGAGGCATTCGTCACTGTCTATGATAAAAACGGCAAGGACATGGGCGGCGGAAATGTTATGAGTAACGGCCCGTTAATGGTTTCGGTAAACGACGGGACATATACCATCAAGGTGACTGAGATCACCGGCGATGGTTACGAGATTCCGGAGCCGGCTGAAGTAACAGTAAAGGGAGATACTCAGTATAAGATCGTACTTACAGAAAAAGTAAGCGTAACAGAAGAAACGGCAGCAAAGCCTGATGACGAGATTCCGGGGACCATAGAGGCTTATGAGCCGGGACCGGAAGAAACTGAGGAAGCAGAAACGCAGATTGAAGAGATCCCTGAAAGAGGAGAAGTTCTCTTTGATGAGAAAGAGAAGGCATATGCCGATATCATAGACCTTCACAAAAAGGCCATTGCGGAAAACTGGGATATGGGACAGTATTCAGAGCATGACATGAGCTTCCTGTTCGGATACTGCAAGTCTGAAGAAGAGGTCGGATTCGATCTTATGTACTTTGATGATTCCAAGTATCCGATGCTCCTTATGGGAACTATTCTAGGTGACGACTTCTCAGATATGATGATAATGGACGGGTATTACCTGCACGAAGACGGACAGATGGACCATGTGTTCACAAGCGGAGAGAGATACCGCCATTACTGGATGCCGGATGAGTCAGGTCCTCAGCTTATCGCATACGAAGGATCTTCCAGCGCATCCACCGGATACAACTATTACTATATCGTAGATAACGGAAAGCTTAAGTGCGTCCAGGGAATCGTATTTGACTATGATGCAGATCCGGAAAATCCATATTATCAGGTATATGAAGATAACTTCAGCATCGAGGGCGGTGAACCGGTAAGCGAGGAATATGCAAGAGAGATTACGGAAGCCTACACAAAGCAGTACAGAAAGGTTCCGTACCGTCCGATATCAGATGGATACGATTTTTTAGCGGAATGAGAAAAAAGAGAATTACAGTTTCTCTTAATTAAGAAACAACACGCTTTAAGATTTTAAAACTTATGAAAAATCTTAAATCGATACTTTAAGATTTTGTTTACATTTAAAAAATCTTAAAGTAAAATAGATGTACAAGATAATTACTACGAAGCGAAAGAAAAAAGAGCATGATTACAAGAGAGCATTATATTTCTCAGGTCCGACCTTTTTATGACAGTGACCTGATCAAAATCATAACAGGAATCAGAAGAAGCGGAAAATCTGTCATTCTGGAGCAGATTCGAAAGGAAATCGAGACCTCAGGAAAAAGAAGTCTTTTTCTTGACTTTGATGTCAAACAGATCCGGACCCGGATACCGGATGCGGATGCGCTTATTTCATATGTGAATGAACAACTGGGAGAAGAGAAGCTATACATTTTTCTGGATGAAGTACAGAATGTAAAAGCCTGGAACGAAGGAGTAAGAACGCTACGGCTGTATAACACCTCCGTTTTTATTTCAGGAAGCAATTCAAAGCTTCTGTCCGGTGAGTTTACAAAAGAATTATCCGGAAGATATGTTTCGTTCCGCGTCAGACCTTTTGTATACAGAGAAGCCAGAGAATATGCACAACAAATGGGACGGCAGCTTGGCATCAGCGAGTATCTGATCTGGGGCGGGTTTCCGGCGGCATTGGAGCAGACTGATGAAGCGGCAAAGAAACGTTATCTGAATGACCTGAACGACACAATTATCTATAATGATCTGGAGAACAGGTACAACATTCGTAAGAAGGATTTATTTGAAAAAATAGTTGATTTTATTCTCATTTCCAATTCAAGGGTCTTTAGTGCCAAGTCCATCGCGGATTACATGAAAGGACAGAACATCGCGATTTCTGTTCCCACAGTTATTAAATATCTGGGATACCTGAAAGAAGCTTATGTGATAAATGAGGTTTCTTTGTATTCTGCAAAGGCAAAATCAAAGCTGAATTATTATTATAAGCTTTATGATGAAGATGTCTCGCTAAACAGTATACGTGCATCGGGAAATCATTATGATCTGACCCACAACCTTGAAAACGTTGTCCTTAATGAGCTTCTGTATATGGGATACGAAGTCAGCGTATACGAAAATAAAGGACGTGAGATCGATTTCCGCGCGGTAAAGGATAATAAGGTATACCTGGTTCAGGTGGCGTACAGCGTGGCTGAGGATAAGGCTTACGAAAGAGAGCTTTCTGCATTTTCAGGGATTGACAACAGCGTGAAAAAGATTCTCATTACCAATGATGATATCGATTATTCGACCAGTACGGTGTATCATTATAAGCTTCGTGATTTTCTGGAATCGGATAATTTATGACCAAAAATAATATGGAAAACTGTAGAATTCTACGGTTTTCCATATTTTGCTCTTGACGGGCAAAGCCGAACCGCTATAATTATAATCAGAAAAACTGTAGAATTCTACATAATAGGTGATTATATGATAGAAAGAAAAAAATATCTGGACCTTTTAATCAATAACAGAGATAACGGAATCCCGAAGATAATCACGGGAATCAGGCGCTGCGGAAAATCGTATCTTCTGAAGGAAATCTTCAAAGGATATCTCACTGAAAACGGGGTTCCCGAGGAGAATATCCTGATTGTAGAGCTGGATGATGACAGGAATGCTGCTTACAGGGATCCTGTATATCTGGGAGAGCATGTACGCAGTTACTGCAAGGGTAAAAGCAAATACACGGTTATCATCGATGAGATTCAGATGGTATACCCGATTCTTAATCTTAATCTGACCGGAGGAAGACACATTCCTGCGAAAAAAGATGATACGGTTATCATCACCTTTGTCGATGTCATCCTCGGCCTGTCCAGGGAGAAAAACATAGATCTGTACGTGACAGGTTCAAACTCAAAGATGCTTTCGTCGGACATCGTGACACAATTCAGGGACAAGGCGGTTGAAATACATGTTTCTCCGCTTTCCTTCAGGGAATTTTTCGAGTACCGGGGAGGGTCGGAAACAGAGGCACTGTATGAATACATGCAGTACGGCGGAATGCCGTTGGCGGTATTAAAAAAAGAGGAGGATCGGAAGGAATACCTCAAGGGACTGTTCGAGACAACTTATTTCAAGGATATAATCGAAAAAAACAAACTCAGGAAAAGCAGTTCGCTGGATGAACTCTGCAATATCATAAGCACGTCGACAGGTGAGCTAATGAATGCGGAAAAGATAGCAAATACCTACCGGAGCGTAAAGCACGAGAAGATGGATACGCAGACAATAGATAAGTATATCGGCTGTTTTATGGACGCGTTTATCATAAGAGAGGCAAGACGGTATGACCTTAAGGGCCGTTCGGAGATCGGAGCCCTGAGAAAATATTATTTTACCGATATAGGGTTAAGGAACGCACGGCTTAATTTTGCGTTTCCAGACGAGGGCCAGATACTGGAGAACGTGGTTTATAATGAGCTTGTATATCATAAATATTCGGTAAATGTGGGTTCGTTTGATTCCATAGAAAAAAACAAAGCCGGAACTTCAGTAAGGAAAACGAACGAGATTGATTTTTTTGCAAGGAAGGATATCAGGCAGTACTATATTCAGGTAGCTGCGGATATTTCAAATGCCGAGACTAAAGCAAGGGAATTAAGGCCGTATTTAATGCTTAACGATCAGATTAAAAAAATCATAGTCGTCAACAAACCGGTCAAAGAATGTTTGGACGAAAATGGCTTCACTATAATAGGGGCAATAGATTTCCTTTTAAGATTCATATGACGAAAATATATAGACAGTTTCGAGCGTAAACAACCAAGATGAAAGCTACTTAAGGTTAGGGCTCTGGCCAACACGGTCAGGGCTCTTTTTATGCTCGAATGATATTACGGATAATATTCACCTTGTGGCAGAGAGGCGGCGGCCTGTTTTTTGATAGTGAAGAGAGATGAGATATAAGGAAGAGAAAGCGAAGGAGATGATGGCACAGATACTTGTCTGTTGCAATGTTGTCTTACATGCGATATAATAAACCCAAATCAATTTCGCCCAAATGAATTTAGGTTAAATCGATTTGGATTAACAGGCTAAGAGGGAAGAAAATGAGTGAATTCAGAGGAAGAATAGCAGAACTCGATATATTGCAGAAGAAATTCGATACAGATGGATTTCAGATGATAGTTATATACGGACGCAGACGTATAGGAAAAACAGAACTGATGAATGAATTTATGCGCAGACAGAAGTGCAAAACCGTTTCATTCACTGCCGTGGAACAAAGTGAAAAAGACCTGCTGTCTATTATGACTGAAACGGTACTGGCATCCCTGGCTCCGGAATTAATGGACATGGTGAGTTTCCCGGATTTCGAGAAACTGTTTGAATTCATTGGAAAAAAAGCCAAGGAAGAGAGGATAGTGTTCTTTATTGATGAATATCCGTATCTTGCAAAGCAGTGCCCTTATATTCATTCCGTCCTTCAGAAAACTATAGATAAAGTCTGGAAAAAGACAAAGCTGTACTTTGTATTATGCGGTTCTCTGGTCGCATTTATGAAGGATGAAGTCCTGGCAGAGTCTGCACCTCTGCATGGAAGAACGACCCTGGAATTCAGGCTGCATCCGTTTGACTATCGTGACACTGCTTTATTTGTGCCTAAATATACTTCGGAAGAAAAAGCCATAGTATATGGGCTCACCAATGGAGTGGCCAAATACATAGAGCAATTTGACCCCTCTAAATCACTGAAGCAGAACATTATCGAGGAGTATTTCAGCTTCGGAGGGTATTTTACGGAAGAACAGGTTAAGACAATAGTTACAAATGAAAAGCAGAATCCTGCGCTGTATAATTCCATCGTATCTGCAATAGCGACAGGGCATACCAAAAACAATGAAATAGCGAGCTGCGTGGGAATGGATGATATAACTTATCCGCTTAAAGTGCTTCAGAAAGCAGAAATCATTGAAAGAAGGATCGCAGGAGGTCCTTATTATGTCATAAATGACAGTATGCTTGTATTCTGGTTTAAGTATGTTAACAGGGCAATCAGTCTGATCAATGCCGGAAAAGGCGAAAAATACTTTAAAGACTGCGTAGAAAAACAGATCCATGGATTTATGGGTGGTGTGTTTGAAAAGATGTGTAAAGAATATCTGTTCAAAAAAGCGGGAGAGGCTTTTTATCCTATCGTAACGGAAATTGAGAATTATCAAAGAACCATACTGGATGAAAACGGCAAGCAAAAACAGATAGAAATAGATATTCTCGGAAAAAACGGCAAGAAAATCTGTATAATAGGTGAATGCAAGTTCCAGAACGAAGAGGTCGACAAGGATGACTTTGATCAGTTCATGGAAAAAGTACGTAGCATCGATGCAAAAAAACCGTTTGTATGCTTTTTCTCGTTATCAGGATATACAAAGTATGTTATTGATAATTCCGAAGGAGTGCAGTTGCTGACGATTGAAGATCTGTATTTATAAAAATGCTCAACTGTACAGGCAGTCGGAAACTGCATCCTATTAGATAAAAAACGCTCCGCGGAATGTGCACTCGCGCGTATGGAAGATGTCGCTGAAGCGACCGCGCTCGGCGCGAGCATATCGCAAGCGATATGCTTTCTTATAAACAATAAACATGGTTTTGTAAAACAAATAGGATTCTTTGGCAATTGTGC